>JAKJFB010000210.1:0-252 GCA_022705125.1 Pseudomonadota bacterium | reverse complement strand
AGCACGCATGCGGGTCCCGAAAAAGCCTGCAGAAAAGCTGCCATGATCCGCGCCGCGTTGAATCAGTTCGCCATTACCGTTTTCGACCCCGCGCGGGCCAATGTCGGCGCGAATCTTCCGCCCGTGACGGAATCCGGCATATTCGGGCCGAGCGAGGCGTAGCAGCCGCAATGCGGTATGCTCGCGCCACTACCAATCAAGATCAGGAGAGACTTCATGGGATTCTTCAGCAAGATCCTCGCAAAACTCGGC
>JAKJFB010000020.1:16491-19356 GCA_022705125.1 Pseudomonadota bacterium | reverse complement strand
CGAGGTCGCCGCGCCCGCGCAGCCCGTGTCCGCGGTTGTGCGCCCGGTCAAGACCTTCGTGGTCGACACCGGCGGCGCGCCCAGCCAGCGCCAGTTCCCGGGCCGCATCGAGGCGGCGCGGCGCGCGGATCTCAGCTTTCGCGTGCCCGGAACGGTCAAGGACATCCTCGTCAAGGAGGGTGATACCGTCGGCGAGGGCACCGTGCTCGCGCGCCTCGATGCCACGGATTTCCGCATCGCGTTGAGCGATCGCCAGGCGAGCTACGACAACGCCCGGCGCAACTACGAGCGCGCCCGCGAACTGCTGCCCTCGGGGAACATCTCGCGCCTCGACTATGACAGCACCGAGACCAGCTTCAAGAGCGCCGAGGCGGCGCTGCGCCAGTCGCGACAGGACCTCGCCTACACCGAACTGAGGGCTCCCTTCGCGGGCACCGTGGCCAAGCGCCTGGTGCAGCGCTTCGAGGAAGTCGCGGCCAAGGAAGCCGTGTTGAGCCTGCAGCAGGTCAACAGCCTCGACGTGAAGATCGATCTGTCCGAGACGCTGCTGCGCAGCTTCACGGTTCCCGAGGAACGCGCGATCGACTATGCCGAAGCGGAGGCGCCGGCCTGGGCCACCTTCGAGGGGATGGCGCAAAGGCGCTTCCCGCTGGATATCAAGGAGGTCGCCACCAAGGCCGACCCGAAGACCCAGACCTTCGAGATCACCTTCACCATGCCCAATCCGCCCGACGTCGTGATCCTGCCCGGCATGACGACCACGGTGACCGTGGATTTCCGCCACCTCGTGCCCGAGTCGGGCGACATCTGGATCCCGGCCACCGCGGTGCTCGGCGACGCGGCGCTCCATCCCGTGGTCTGGGTGCTCGACGCCGTCACGATGACCGTGTCGCGCCGCGCGGTGCGCGTGGGCGAGATGCAGCAGGAGCGCATCCAGGTTCTCGAGGGCCTCGCGGGTGACGAGGAAATCGTCGCCGTCGGCGCCTCGCATATGGCCGAGGGCATGAAGGTCTCGCGCATGCCCGGCGGCGAACAGGCCGTCCCGCGCGCCGGCGACCCGCATTGAGGCGCCGGGCCACCTCATGAACATCGGTGAATACTCGGTCCGCAACAAGGTCGTTTCCTGGCTGCTGCTGATCGTCCTGGTCGGCGGCGGCCTGTGGAGCTTCGAGCGCATGGGCAAGCTCGAGGATCCCGCGTTCACGATCAAGATCGCCAAGGTCATCACGCGCTACCCCGGCGCGAACGCCGAACAGGTGCAGCAGGAGGTCACCTACCACATCGAGGACGCGATCCAGCGCATGGAACAGGTGAAGAGCCTGAAGATGTCGGTGTCGCGCCCGGGTGTCTCCGACATCCAGGTCGAGTTCAAGGACCGCTACCGCGCGGCGGACTTTCCGGCCATCTACGACGAGCTCAGGCGCAAGATCGCCGACGTGCGCGCGCAGCTGCCGCCCGGGGCGCACGAGCCGATGGTGATCGACGACTTCGGCGACGTCTACGGCATCTACGGCGCGCTCACCGGCGAGGGCTACAGCTGGCGCGACCTGTGGGACACGGCCGACCGCATCAAGCGCGAGCTGCTGCAGGTGCCCGGCGTGCGCAAGGTGGAGCTCGGCGGCACGCAGCGCGAGGTGGTCTACGTCGATCTCGCGCGTGCGCGCCTCGGCGAACTCGGGATATCGGCCGCCGACATCGCCGCGGTGCTGCAGTCGCAGAACGTGGTGGCCGAGGCCGGACGCGTGCGCGTCGGCGACGAACTGCTGCGCATCGAGCCCAGCGGCGAGTTCCGCTCGGTGGCCGACATGGGCAACGTGCTGATCGGCTCCGACGAGCGCCACCTGGTGCGCCTCAGCGACATCGCCCGCATCACGCGCGCCTACGAGGAAGTGCCGGGGCTCATGTACTACGTCAACGGCAAGCCGGGGCTCACGATCGGCGTGTCGATGCTGCGCGGCGAGAACGTCGTCGAGGTCGGCGCGCGGGTGCGGGCGAAGATGCAATCGCTCGCCCCGATCATCCCGGCGGGCATGGAGCTGCAGCCCATCTACGACCAGCCGCGCGAGGTGGCCAAGTCGGTGGGCGGCTTCCTGGTCAGCGTGGCGCAGGCGGTAGGCATCGTGCTCGCGGTACTGCTGCTGTTCATGGGCCTGCGCACCGGCGTGATCATCGGCGCGGTGCTGCTGATCACCGTGGCCGGCACGCTGTTCGTGATGCAGCTCTGTGGCATCGAGCTGCAGCGCATCTCGCTCGGCGCGCTGGTGATCGCGCTCGGCATGCTGGTCGACAACGCGATCGTGGTCGCCGAAGGCATGCTGGTGCGCATGCAGGCGGGCATGTCGGCGCCGCAGGCCGCGCGCGAGAGCGTCGCCAAGACCGCGTGGCCGCTGCTCGGCGGCACCGCCATCGGCATTCTCGCCTTCTCCGCCATCGGCCTCTCGCCCGACGCCACCGGGGAATTCGCCGGATCGCTGTTCTGGGTGATCCTGATCTCGCTGCTGCTCTCGTGGCTCACGGCGATCAGCACCACGCCACTGCTGTGCGCGCTGCTGCTCAAGCCCGCCGCCGCGAGCGCGACGCCGCGCGATCCCTACGCCGGCGCCGGCTTTCGCCTGTACCGGCGCCTCGTTACGGTGGCGCTGCGCCACCGCCTCGTAACGCTCGGTGGCGCGGCGGCGCTGTTCCTCGCCGCGCTGGCCGGTTTCGGTTTCGTCAAAAGCGGCTTCTTCCCGGCCTCGAATACTCCGCTGTTCTTCGTCGACATCTGGGAGCCCGAGGGTACCGACATCCGCAAGACCCGCGAGGACGCCCTGCGCGTGGAGGAGTACCTGCGCGCACAACCCGGCGTGGCGCAGACCAGTGCGG
>JAKJFB010000020.1:0-16474 GCA_022705125.1 Pseudomonadota bacterium | reverse complement strand
CGTACGCTCAGATCCTGGTTCGAACCGACACCCGCGAAGGCATCGCGCCGGTGTGGGAGGCGGTGGCCGGGTACCTGCGCACCGAACTGCCGTGGATCGATCCGGTGCTCAAGCAGATGCGCATCGGCCCCGGGCGCGACGGCAAGATCGAGGTGCGCTTCCACGGGCCCGACGCCGGCGAACTGCGCCGGCTCTCGGAACAGGCGAAAGCGATCATGCGCGCCGACCCCGAGGCGCGCGAGATCCGCGACGACTGGCGCGAGCCGGTGAAGGTGGTGCGACCGGTATTCAACGAGCAGGTCGGTCGCCAGCTCGGCATCACGCGCGAGGACCTCGCTGCCGGGCTCCAGTACGCCGTGGAGGGCACGCATGTCGGGCTGTACCGCGACGGCGTGCACCTGCTCCCGATCCTGGTGCGCGCGCCCGAGGACGAGCGCGGTGACGTCGGCAACCTGCGCGACATCGGCGTGTGGAGTCCGCTGCTGCAGAAAGCCGTGCCGGTGTCGCAGGTGGTCTCGGGCTTCGACACCCGCTGGGAGAACGCGGTGCTGCGCAGCCGCGACCGCCAGCTCACCATCACCACGTCGTGCAATCCGCCCGGGGAGCTCGTCGACCCGCTGTTCCAGCGCCTGCGCGAGCCGATCGAGGCCATGAAGCTGCCAGCCGGTTACAGCCTGTCGTGGGGCGGCGAGTTCGAGGATTCGAGCAAGGCCGGCGCAGGGCTGAAGAGCACGCTGCCGCTGGGCTTGCTCGCGATGGTGCTGACCAGCGTGCTGCTGTTCGGGAAGCTGCGCCAGCCCCTGATCATCTGGCTGACGGTGCCGCTGGCGATCATCGGCATCACCGCGGGCCTGCTCGCGGCCGGGGCGCCGTTCGACTTCATGTCGATACTCGGCGCGCTGTCACTGGTGGGACTGCTGATCAAGAACGCGATCGTGCTGATCGAGGAGATCGACCAGCAGATCGCCGCGGGCAAGCCCGGATTCGAGGCCGTCGTGGACGCTGCGGTGAGCCGGCTGCGCCCGGTGTCGCTGGCGGCCGCCACCACCATTCTCGGCCTGGTCCCGCTGCTCGGCGACGTGTTCTTCGTGAACATGTCGATCACCATGATGGCGGGACTGGGCTTCGCCACCGTGCTGACGCTGCTCGTGGTGCCCGCGCTCTACACGCTGGTCTTCGGGATCCCGGTGCGCAGGGGCGGCATCCGTGACCACACTATTTCCGGGACCATCGAGTGAGCGATCGACATACCGACTGGAAAGCGCGCTACCTCCTCGCGCTGGAGACCCAGGAACGCCTGGAGCACGAGCACGAGGAGCGCGAGCGCGAGCTCGCGCGCGCCGTGAACCGCATCTCGCTGGCCTGCGAGGGGCAGGAGCAGGAACTCGACGTGCAGCTGGCCGGGTTGCGCGATTTCCTGCGCAAGGGCCGGTCCGTGTCCACCGCCGTGCTCGCGAGCAAGATCGACGTGGTCGACGAGCGCATCCGCCTGCTCGAGGAGCGCAACAAGCTCAGCGAGAGCGCCGCGGCTGCCGCGGTCGATGCGCTGCTCGCGCAGCTGGCGCTCGAGGAACTGCCCGGCGGGCTCAGGCGGCGCATCGCATCGCTGCGCCGCGAGGCCCACGAGCGCCTGCAACGGACCGGGGGAATCGAGGAGATTCTCCAGGCCTGCGCCGGCTTGCAGGACGAGGTGCTGCAGGCCCTGCGCGGCCAGGCCGCCGGACGTCCCGGCCTGCTCGCGCGGCTGTTCGGGCAGCCGGCGTCAGCGGCGCCCGAGGCATTGCCGGAAGTGCTTCGCGAGGCTCCTGCCACAGGCCGCATCGGCACCGCGGCCGACAAGGCGCTCGATGCCCTGATCGATACGGTCGAGGCACCGGACAGCGACAGCGCGAACCGCGCCCTGTTCGATTCCGCAAAGACCCGCATCGCGCGCGGCGTGCCCCTCGACGAACTGGTGACGACACTCGACACGGTGCGGGTCCTGGCCGCGGCAGCGCTGGCGCGCAGCCGCGGCGAGTTCGGGCAGTTCCTGCAGCAGCTGAACGAGCGTCTTGCGGCAGCGGGCGCCGCCGCCAGCGGGGCGCACGTGCTCTCGCAGCAGCGTGCCGCCGCCGGCTCGGAACTCTCCGCGGCAATCGAGCGCAACATCGCCCGCATGCGCCAGAGCGCCGATACCGCGACCGAGGTGGAACAGCTCAAACGCGAGGCGCGTGCCCACATCGAGCAGATGGCGAGCGCGATGACCGTCTACCGCAATCGCGAGGACCGCATCCAGGAGGAATTCGGCCAGCGGGTTTCCGCGCTGGAAGACCGGGTCAGGGAGCTGGAGTCACACTCGCGCACCGCCGAGGCGCGCGTGGCCGAGCAGAGCCGCATTGCGCTGACCGACCGCCTGAGCCAGCTGCCCAACCGCGAGGCATTCGAACGACGGCTGACCGAAGAGTGCGAGCGCCGCGAGCGCGAGGGCTCGCCGCTGGCGCTGGCGGTGTGCGATATCGACAATTTCAAGCGCGTCAACGACACCTTCGGGCACGCGGCCGGCGACGCCGTGATCGTCGCGGTGGCCGCGACCCTGCGTGCCGCGCTGCGCGACGATCACTTCGTCGCCCGCTATGGCGGCGAGGAATTCGTCCTGCTGCTGCCGGGACTCGGCTCACCCGAGGCCGCGCAGGACCTGGAAAGATTGCGCGCCGCGCTGGAGAGCGTGCCGGTGGCGCACGCAGAGCAACGCATCACGGTCACCGGCTCCTTCGGCCTCGCCGAATTCCACCCCGGCGACTCCGCCGAACGAGTGTTCATGCGCGCCGACGCCGCGCTGTATCGCGCCAAGAGCGGGGGCCGCAACCGCGTGTGCGTCTACGAGGACGATCAGGCCGCGCCGACGTAGAACTGCTGCGCCCACTTGCGAAAGCGCGCGATCGGGCCGTCGCCATCGCAGAGGTTCGGTTTGTCGACGTAGATCTTGTTCTCCCAGATCGGGATGTCGTCGGTGAACTGGCGGTTCACTTCCTTCACGAAGGCCTGGCCGATGCGGTCGATCTTCGGATCGCGCGCCGGGTTGCGGTACCAGACGTGGTTGTGCTGCTGCGAGGTCTCCGCGTCCACCGGCGCCGTGGTGGTGACCATGCAGATCTCGACCAGCGTCTTGTAGCGCACGATCGCAAAGCCGAAGCCCGCGGTATCGGTGTTGAGCGTTCCTTCCACCGGTCCGTGCGAGCTCGGGAACTTCTGCGTGCTCTTCATGATCATCGACGCGCCGTCGAAGCTGAACTCGTCGTAGTGCGCCTGGCCCGGATGCTGGTGGATGGTCACGAAGTGCGCGGCGTCGGCGGTGTTCTCCGCCATCTCCTGCAGGCAGGTACGGATCGTATGGCCGGTGCTGAACGGCCCCACGAACTCGGGATTGCTGCACTCGGGTACGTCGGGCAGCTGGTAGAGCGGTGCGACCCCCTGCGGGTGATACCACGCCATCACCACGCCATGACGCTCCTGCACCGGGTAGCTCGCCAGGCAGGCCTTGTCGTTCAGGCGCTGCGCATAGTCGATCTCCGCGACACGCCCCTCGCCGGTGAAGCGCCACTTGTGGAACGGGCACTCGATCAGGTTGCCGACCACCTTGCCGCCGACCGCGATGTTGGCGCCCAGGTGCGGACAGTACGCGTCCTGCAGGTGCGCGTTGCCGTCCTGGTCGCGCCACAGCGCGAGGTCGCGGCCGAAATAGCGCACCGCGCGGACCTCCCCCGACGAGAGCTCCGCTGAATACCCGACGTGGAACCAGCCATAGGGAATCGGAAACGGAAAGCGGCTCATGCGTTTGCCCTCTGCTGCGGTGCATGGTCGAGCGGCGGGCCCAAGCGCCCGGCGCCGTGTCCGGAGCATTCTAGGGATCGCGCCCCCACAGTGTCAAAAAAAGATTGCAACACGACGGTTTTGTAATCTGGAGCCCGCCCTTGTGGACGGACCTGCGGGCCCGTACCCTGTCCCGCCCTGAGCAGTACCGGCCCGCCATGAGCAACGAGACTTCCGACCACACCGGGCACCCCTTCGACACCTTGACGCCCGATGCCGTGATCGATGCCATCGAGAGCACGGGGCGCACCTCGGACCTGCGCATCTTCGCGCTGAACAGCTACGAGAACCGCGTCTACCAGGTCGGGATCGAGGGCGGTGCGCCGCTGATCGTGAAGTTCTACCGCCCGGAGCGCTGGAGCGAAGAGGCGATCCGCGAAGAGCACGACTTCACGCGCGAGCTGCTCGAGGCCGAACTGCCCGTCGTGGCCCCGATGGCCGACGAGCGCGGCGACACCCTGCTGCGCTTCGGCGAGTTCCGCTTCGCGCTTTTCCCTCGCGTCGGTGGCCACGTGCCCGACCTCGACCAGCCCGAGCAGCTGCTGTCGCTCGGGCGCATCCTCGGGCGCATGCACGCGATTGGCGCCAGCCGCCCTTTCGCGCACCGCCCGCGCGTCGATATCGAGAGCTACGCCGAGACGAGCTGGCGCCTGATCGCCGCGCACTTCATTCCGCCGGACCTCGAGGCGCCCTACCGCAGCCTGTGCGAGGCACTGGTCCAGAAGCTGCGCGAGCGCTTCCGCCCGGACGAGGCGACCCTGATCCGCACCCACGGCGACCTGCACCCGGGCAACATCCTGGCGCGCGACGGCGCGCTGTGCCTGGTGGATCTCGACGACTGCCGCAGCGCCCCGGCGATACAGGACCTGTGGATGCTGCTCAGCGGCGATCGTCACGAGCGCCTCGCGCAGCTCGCCGAGATCGTCGATGGCTACGAGGAATTCAACGACTTCCCGGGCGCCGAGCTGCCGCTGGTCGAATCGCTGCGCACCCTGCGCCTGATGCACCACGCCGCCTGGCTGGCGGCGCGCTGGCACGACCCGGCCTTCCCGCGCTACTTCCCGTGGTTCAACACGCCGCGCTACTGGTCGGAGCACATCCTGGAGCTGCGCGAGCAGCTGGCCGCCCTGGACGAGGAACCGCTGGCGCTGCAGCGCTGGTGACGGCGGCGCGATGCGCTGGCATCGCGGCCGTGGCGGGCGTATGGATGGCGCATCCCCCCGCGCACGATCACTCCCGCACACGGAGGAGCACTGCCATGAAGTCCCCTGTTGCCCTGCTCGTGCTTCTGCTCATCGTGTTCGCGCCCCCGCCACCCGCCGCCGATGCGCTGCCGCTGTTCGACGGCCTCGGCTCGTATTCGCGCACCATCGCCACGGCTTCGCCCGAGGCGCAGCGCTATTCCGACCAGGAGCTGGCGTTCATGTATGCCTTCGACCACGACGAGGCGATCCGCGCCTGCACGCGCGCCATCGAGGCCGACCGTCGCTACACCGCGCGCGCTGCAGACCGTGCGCGAGATCGTTGCCGACATCCGGATCAAATCGCCGTGCCTGTGTCTGCCGGGCGTCCAGACGTCCGCCCGCGCTCATTCGTTCGCGCCGGCTTCATTAAGATTGGGTAATGCGCCCCCAAACGGGGCGCGCCCTGTTACGAAAGTACCCAGTTTTGTTGAAAATTACGCCATTCTTTCAGTGCGTTTTCCCGAGTAGCGCATTAACCTCCCGGGTTCAGGGCACTTTTGCCCATGCCATCGGGCGTTATTGCCCAATAACTCGAGGACTACCTGCCAATGATCGTCTCCGCTACCCTGCGTAAAGCACTGAAACTCGCACCGGCCCTGGCCGCCGCCGCCCTGCTCGCTGCCCCCGGCAGCGCCAGCGCCTCGACCACCTCCGGCGATGCTTTCGGCATCTGCAGGGCGAAGGTCCGCGCGACCTTCGGCGAGGAAGCACGTACCAAGCTCAAGCGCATCAAGGAGCGCGGCAGCTTCATCGTGGAAATCAAGGTGTCCGGCGTTGCCGAGAAGCCTTTCACCGCGAAGTGCGAAGTGGCACGCGACGGCACGCTGAGCTCCTTCGAGCACGACGGCCCCGCCAAGTAAGCCGCCGGGGGGCCGGGGCGCTGCCAGCGCACCGGCCCCGTTCGCCTTCCCCGACGCCGGGCAATCCGGTGACGCTCTGCCCGCCCCCGACCTCATCCCCTCACGATTTTCAATCCAGCCACGCCGGCACCGGCAGATTCTTGCGCCGCAGGAACGACGGGTTGAACAGCTTGCTCTGGTAGCGCGTGCCGTTGTCGCACAGGATGGTCACGATGGTGTGGCCGGGCCCCAGCTCGCGTGCGAGCCGCACGGCACCGGCGATGTTGATCGCCGAGGAACCTCCCAGACAGAGCCCCTCGTGCTGCAACAGGTCGAAGATGCAGGGCAGCGCCTCGGCGTCCGTCACCTGGCAGGCAAAATCGGGCGTGAAACCCTCGAGGTTGCCCGTCAGGCGCGACTGCCCGATACCCTCGGTGATCGATTCTCCCGTCACGCGCAGCTCGCCGTTCACGTAATGGTTGTACAGCGCCGCGCCGCCGGGATCCGCGAGACCGATGCGCACACGCGGATCCTGCGCGCGCAGGTACTCGGCCACGCCGGCGAGGGTACCGCCGGTGCCCACCGAGCAGATGAAGCCATCGACGCGCCCGCCCGTCTGCTCCCAGATCTCGCGCCCGGTGGTGTCGCGGTGGATCGCGCGGTTGGCGGTGTTGTCGAACTGGTTGGCCCAGACCGCACCCTGCGTTTCGCGCGCCGCGTATTCCTGCGCCAGCCGGCCGGAGATCTTCACGTAATGATTGGGATCGCTGGCGGGCACGGCCGGCACCAGCCGCAGCTCGGCGCCGCAGAGCATCAGCATCTCGATCTTCTCGGGGCTCTGGGTCTCGGGTATCACGATCGTGGTGCGATAGCCGAGCGCATTGGCCAGCAGGCTCAGCCCGATGCCGGTGTTACCCGCCGTGCCCTCGACGATGCGCCCGCCCGGGCGCAGCGCGCCACGGCGCTCGGCGTCGCGGATGATGCCGAGCGCGGTGCGGTCCTTGACCGAGCCGCCCGGGTTCATGAATTCCGCCTTGCCGAGGATCTCGCACCCCGTCTGTTCCGACACCTGCCGCAGACGAACCAGCGGCGTGTTGCCGATCAGGTCCGCCAGTCCGCTGCTGTTCTCCATGCCACTCCCCGGAGGTTTCAACCCGGGCGCAACTATACCCGCTCCGGTGCAGCGCCGGCCACGGCGCGCAACGGCGCCAGCGACGTCGCATCGGCGGCGAACACGCCGTGCTCGCAGATCAGCCCGGTCACCAGCCGCGCCGGCGTCACGTCGAAGGCCGGGTTCAGCGCCGGGCTGCCATCGGGCACCAGCTGCACTTCGGTCAGCCCGCCCTGGGCATCGCGCCCGGTGATGTGCGTCACCTCGCGCGGGCTGCGGTGCTCGATCGGAATCTCGGCGACGCCGTCGTGCACGCTGCGGTCCAGCGTGGACAGCGGCAGCGCCACGTAGAACGGCACGCCGTTGTCGTGCGCGGCCAGCGCCTTCTGGTACGTGCCGATCTTGTTGCACACGTCGCCCGCGCGCGTGGTGCGGTCGCTGCCGACGATGCAGACATCCACCAGGCCACGCTGCATCAGGTGCCCGGCGCAGTTGTCCGCCACGATGCTGTGCGCGATGCCGCCCTCGCCGAGTTCCCACGCGGTGAGCCGCGCGCCCTGGTTGCGCGGGCGGGTCTCGTCGACCCAGACGTGCACCGCGATACCCGCAGCCGCGGCACGGTACACCGGTGCCAGTGCCGTGCCCCAGGCGCCGGTCGCGAGCCAGCCGGCGTTGCAGTGCGTGAGCACGTTCAGCACCCCGCGTTCGCGCACCCGGGGCGTGACGGCGAGCGCGCGCATGATCCCGAGGCCGTGCTCGCCGATGCGCGCGCAGCATGCGGATTCGGAGCGCTGCAGGGCCAGCACCCGGGCGGCGGCTGCCGCGGCACGCGCGGCCAGCGGCGCGCCGCGCAGCACGGCCTGCAGGTCCTCCACGGCCCAGCGCAGGTTGACCGCGGTCGGCCGGCTCGCGATCAGCAGCGCCGCCGCCGCATCGAGCGCGGCGTCGCTCGCGTCGGCGCGCGCGGCAAAGGCCATGCCGGCTGCCGCCACCAGTCCGATCAACGGCGCGCCGCGCACGTTCATGTCGCGGATCACCCGCGCGCAATCCGCCACCGAGCCGGGCTGCAGGTAGCGCTGCTCGAACGGCAAGTGCGCCTGGTCG
Organism: Pseudomonadota bacterium; assembly: GCA_022705125.1. The sequence continues at coordinate 8,327 of JAKJFB010000020.1, read as the reverse complement.
AGCACGGACAGCGCGCAGCGCGTGGCGTCGAACACGAAGGCCGGGGAACGCTCCCAGCCGGGCAGTACAGTCATCGGATCTCCTTCAGAACGCCACGAACCACACGAAGCCGACCACCACCGCGATGGCGATCAGGTTCAGCCCGAAGCCCGCCCGCAACATCGCCCGCAGCGGCACGAATCCGGTGCCATAGGCAATCGCATTCGGCGGTGTTGCAACGGGCAGCATGAAGCCGCAGCTACCGGCCAGCGTGGCGACCATGAACAGCGGCAACGGATCGATGCCGCGCGCGCTGGCCAGCCCCGCGAGCACCGGCATGATAGCCGTGGCGGCCGCGGTATTGCTGGTCAGCTCCCCGCTGAACACGATCGCGACGGCAATCACGCCCACGATCAGCGCCACCGGCACGGATCCGAGCCCCGACACCCACTGCGCGATCGGCGCGTCGGCGCCCGAGGCCGTGAGCGCCGCGGCCAGGCTCAAGCCGCCGCCGAACAGCAGCAGGATGTCCCAGGGAATGCCGCGCGCGGTGTTCCAGTCGAGCAGGCGCTCGCCTTCCAGCCCCTGCGCGGGCAGCACGAACAGCAGCAGTGCGCCGATCAATGCGATCACGCCGTCGTCGAGGCCGGGAAGACCGAACCAGGCCACCAGTTGCGGGCGCAGCACCCAACCCAGCGCTACCAGCAGGAACACCGCGCCGGTGCGCTGCTCCGCGACGCTCGCCGCGCCCAGCCGCGCGCGCTGGGCGCGCAGTTGCGCCTCGCCGCCGGCGAAACCGGCCGCCGGCAGGCGGAAGGCCCCGAAGCACAACCAGAGCCACGCCAGCGGCAACAGCAGCAGGATCACCGGCACGCCGACGCGCATCCACCCGAGCATCGTGAGGTCGATGCCGTAGTGCGCACGCAGGTAACCGGACATGATGAGGTTCGGGGGCGTGCCGATCGGGGTGCCCATGCCGCCGATCGAGGCCGCGTAGGCGATGCCAAGGATCAGCGCCGCGCCGAAAGCTTCGCTGCCGTCCGCGTCGGCGCCGGGGCGCTGCTCGCGGCGGGTCTGCAGCACGCTGATCCCGATCGGGGCCAGCATCATCATCGTGGCGGTGTTCGACAGCCACATCGACAGCAGCGCGGTGACCAGCATGAAGCCGCCGACCAGGCGGCGCTGTCCCGAGCCCACCGTGACCAGCATCGCCAGCGCGATGCGCCGGTGCAGCCCGCAGCGCTGCAGCGCCAGCCCCAGCATGAAGCCGCCCATGAACAGGAACACGATGTTGCTGGCGTAGGGCGCCGCGGCGGCGCCGAAGCCGATCGAGGTGAACAGCGGCAGGATGACCAGCGGCAGCAGCGCGGTGGCGGCCAGCGGCACCGCTTCCGTCATCCACCACAACGCCATCCAGATCGCGAGCCCGAGCACCACGCGCGCATCGTGTGCCATGGCGCTGGCGCCGAGGGCGAACCACAGTGCCGCCGCCAGCGGCCCGCTGCACAAACGCGCACCGCGCAGCAGCCGCTGAACTCCCGTGCTCTCTTGCATCGCGTCTCCCGTGGAACGCGAGTATAGACGCGCGCCCCGCGGGGAAGCCGCCCGGCGGAAACAGGCGCGCTCAGTGGGTTAGCGCGCGTCGCTGCATGGCGCTCATCGACTGGTGGCAGCTCTCCATCCACAGCGGCCAGTCGCTCGGCAGCATGCCGTACAGGCGCTCCTCCAGATGGAGGCGTTCGCGACAGGGCAGTCCGCCGAGCGCGCGGTCGGCGGCGTCGAAACGTCGCATCGCTTCGCGCCAGATCAGCGGGTCGGCGCAGTGCTGCGCCCAGATGATCGCGTTGTGCAGGGGCTTGAAGATGTCCGGCGTCATTTTGTTGTGCTCCTTGCGCTGTGCGAGGAGCTTGAATCAAGAATGATGCCATGTATAAACAGTATGAGGAATGTTCTGTACGTCATTGTTTTAAGAAACAAACCATCTCCCGTGAGCCGAAGCAAAGCGCATGATTGCGGTGTCATTTTGTCGTCAACCACCCGGCGCGCCGACCCATATGGGCCGCGCGTCGGAGGACGTCAGCATGTATAGCCGAAATGCGCGCCGCTTGCCCGGGCGCTCAGGAAAGATCGCGCTTGCGCACCACCTGGTCATCGACCATGCGCACGTGCCGCCGTGCCACGTAGCTGTAGATCACCGGCACCACGAACAGCGTGAACAGCGTGCCCACCAGCATGCCAAAGGTGATCACGATGCCGATCGAGACCCGCGCCTGGGCGCCGGCGCCGCTGGCGAACAGCAGCGGCATGACGCCGAAGACCATCGCCGCCGTGGTCATCAGGATCGGGCGCAGCCGCACCGAGGCGGCCTCGATCACCGCATCGACCGCGCCGGCATCGCGGATCTCCTGCTGGCGGTTGGCGAAGTCCACGATCAGGATGCCGTGCTTGCTGATCAGCCCGATCAGCGTCAGCAGGCCGACCTGGGTGTAGATGTTCATCGTGGCCATGCCGAGCGCGAGCGGCACCAGCGCCCCGCACACCGACAGCGGCACGCTCACCAGCACGGTCAACGGATCGCTGAAGCTCTCGAACTGCGCCGCGAGCACCAGGAAGATCAGCACGAAGGAGAACAGGAAGGTGAACAGCAGCACGTTGCCTTCGGTCATGAACTGGCGCGACTGGCCGACGTAATCGGCGCGAAAGCCCGCCGGCAGCAGGCTGCGGCCGGTTTCCTCGAACCACGCGATGCCCTGCCCCAGCGACACCCCCGGGGCCATCAGCGCGCCGACGGTCGCGGAATTGAGCTGCTGGAACTCGGTGAGCTTGTTGGGCCGGTTCTCGCGCGCCTGCGACACCACGGCGGACAGCGGCACCAGCTCACCGCTGCCGGTGCGCAGGTAATAGGTGTCGAGCATGTCGGCAGAGAGCCGGTACTCGCGCTCGAGCTGCAGGATCACCTCGTAGCTGCGGCTGTCCAGGCTGAGGCGCGAGGACTCGTTCTCGTTCAGGAACGTCGAGAGCGTGCTGCCGATGGCGGCAACGTCGATGCCCAGCTGCGCCGCCTTGTCGCGGTCGATGTCCAGCCGCACCTCGGGCTTGTCGAACCTGAGCTCCGACTCGGCGTACACGAACAGGCCGCTCTCGCGCGCCTTGCGCTCGATGTCCTGGGCCACCTGGAACAGCAACTCGTAGGAGCCGGTGCCCGAGACCACGAACTTGATCGGCAGGTCGGGCGAGGCGCCCGGTATCGAGGGCATGTTGAACGCGTTGATGCGCAGGCCGCTCACGCCCGCGAGCCGCGTGGTCAGGTCGCTCTGGACCTCCTGCGCTCCGCGCTCGCGCTCCTCGAACGGTTCGAGCTCGACCATGCCGAAGAAGGTGTTGGTACCCATCGCACCGTTGACGAAGAAATGCTGGGCGGTTTCGGGAAGCTGCTCGACGATCTGCTCGACCTGCTCCACGAAGGCCAGCGTGTGCTCGATCGTGCTGTTCAGCGGACCCGAGCCGACGACATACACGTGCCCCGTGTCCTCCTGCGGCGCCAGCTCCTGCGGCACGGCACGGAACAGGAAAAACAGGCTGACGAAGATGGCCGCCGCGAACACCAGCACCACGGGCCGGTTCGCGAGCGTGCGCTCGAGCAGGCGCCGGTAGCGCAGCTTCAGCGCCTCGAAGTTGCGGTCCAGCAGCGCCACGAAAGGCGACGACGAGCTCTCGGCGCGCAACAGCCGGCTGCACATCATCGGCGACAGTGTCAGTGCCACCACGCCCGAGACGATCACCGCGCCGGCCAGCGTGAAGGCGAACTCGATGAAGAGCTTCCCGGTGAGCCCGCCGAGGAATCCGATGGGGGCATACACCGCGGCCAGCGTCAGCGTCATCACGATGACCGGGAACGCGATCTCGCGCGCCCCGACCAGCGCCGCCGCCTGCGGCTCCAGCCCCTCCTCGATATGGCGCTGGATGTTCTCGACCACCACGATGGCGTCGTCGACGACCAGCCCGATCGCCAGCACCATCGCGAGCAGCGTGAGCAGGTTCACCGAGAACCCCATCCACAGCATCAGCGAGAGCACGCCGATCAGCGACAGGGGTATCGTCACCACGGGCACGATCACCGAGCGCAGCGAACCGAGGAACAGGAAGATGATCAGGATCACGATCAGGCTGGCCTCGACCAGCGTCTTGACGACCTCGTCGATCGATTCCCGGATGGTCTTGGTGCCGTCGAAAACCACCTCGCCGCGCATGCCCTCGGGCAGCTGGCTCACGATGTCCGGCATCATCGCGTGCACGTTACGCCCCACCTCGAGCGGGTTCGCCGTGATCGCGGCGTTGATGCCGACGAAGACCGCGACGCGACCGTCGTGGCTCACCCTTGAGTCGTAGTTCTCCGCGCCCATCTCGACGCGCGCCACGTCGCCCAGGCGTACCACCGAGTCGCCGTCACGCTTGAGCACCAGCCGGCGGAATCCCTCGGCATCGCGGATCACGGTCTGCGGGTTGAGGTAGAACTGCACGTAGTCGCTGCGGATGTTGCCCGCCGCGCTCTGCACGTTGTTGCGCGCGACGGCCTGTTCCACGTCGGCGGCCGAGAGCCCGAAGGCCGCAAGGCGCGCGGGGTCGAGCCACACGCGCATCGCGAATGTGCTGCCGCCGTCGATGCGGGCCTCGCCCACGCCCTTGACCGTGCTCAGCAAGGGCTGCACCACGCGGTCGAGGTAATCGGTGATCTGCTGCGGCGTCAGCACCTCGCTCGAGAACGAGAGGAACATCAGCACGTTGCCGCCGGCGCCGGTTTCCTTCTGCACCACGGGGGCCTCGGCATCGCGCGGCAGCGTGCGCCGCTCCTCCTCGACCTTGCCGCTGATGTCGGCGAACGCGGCATCGACGTCGAAGCCCGGCTGCAGGTGCGCAGAAATGCGCGACAGGCCGTCCTCGCTGTGCGCGACGATGTAGTCGATGCCCTCTGCCTTGGCGATCGCCCGCTCCAGCGGGCGCGTGATGAAGCCCTGGATCAGCTCTGCGTTCGCGCCGGGATAGACCGTGGTCACGTTGATCACCGGGTAGGTGACCTCGGGGTATTCCCTCAGGCTCAGGCTGTCGAAGGCGCGCAGGCCCAGGAACACGATCAGCAGGCTGACGACGGTGGCCAGCACGGGCCGGCGGATGAAGGTGTCGGTGAAATTCATCGCGAGAGCTTGACGCTGTTGTCGATGGTGACGACGGTGCCGGCGTCGAGCTTCAATGCCCCGGCCGTCACCACCAGTTCACCGGCGGCGACGCCTTCGGTCACGGCGACCCGCCCGTTGCGCCGCGGTCCCAGCTGCACGTAGTGGCGCGTGACGGCAAGCTCCTTGCCCCCGTCCTCGCGCGCACGCTCGGCCACGACGAATACCGAGTCGCCGTATAGGTTGTAGCTGACCGCGGTCTCGGGCACCGTAACCTTCTCGGCGGCATCGCCCACGATGACCTCGACACTCACGAACATCCCCGGCAGCAGGGTGCTCGCGGTGTTGGGCACGCGCGCGCGCACCAGCACGTTGCGCGTGTTGCCGTCGACCCTGGCATCGATGGCGCTGACGTGGCCCTCGAAAATCTGCTCCGGATACGCCTGCACGCGGCAGCGCACGCGCTGCCCCACGGCGAGCCGGGGCAGTTCCTGTTCCGGCAGCGCAAAATCTACCTCCAGCGTGTCCAGCGCCTGCAGCGTCACGATCGCCTGCCCCTCGGTGGCGTACTGCCCCGGTTCGACCTGCGGAATGCCGATGCGCCCGTCGAAGGGTGCGCGCAGGTGCTTGCGCGCGATCACCGCCTCGGTCTTCTCGACCTGCGCGCTGATGTCCTTCAGCAGCGCCTCGGTCTTGTCGAAGTCGGTGCGCGAGATGGCCTTGGTGGCGATCAGGCGCTGGTCGCGCTCGAAGTTGATGTCGGCGAGGCGGCGCTGTGCCTGCAGGCTCTTCAGGGTGGCGACCTCGACACGATCATCGAGACTGACCAGTTCCTGCCCGGCACGCACGTCGTCGCCGGGCTTGAAATGCAGCTTCGTGACGATGCCCGAAGCCTCGGTCGCGATATCGATGCCCTGGACCGCCTTCAACGTGCCGACCGCGCCGATCACCACGTCCCAGCTCTCGTTGCGGGCCTCCTCGGCCGAGACCGTGACCGGCGGGGGCTCGTAACTGGCGAGATAGCGCGAGATCAGGATCTGCTTGCCCTCGATGACGCCGAAAATCGCGCCGAACACCAGCACCAGCGCGACGATCATCAGGGCCATCGGCCTTTTCATCGGGAATATCCATAGAAGTGAATGACGCGCACCGCAACCCCGCGGCGCGGCGCCATTCTACGGATCAAGGCGCTCCGAGGCCATGCAGACCGCCCCGGCTTACGCAAGGGTAATATCAGCCGAGCGTGCGCAGCAGCGCGAGCACGTCGTCGTGATGGGACTTGGTCTTCACCGTGTCCATCACATGCAGCAGGCGGCCGTCCTTGCCGATGATGAACGTGGTGCGCAGGATGCCGTCGTAGCTGCGGCCCATGAACTTCTTCGGGCCCCACGCGCCATACTTCAGCGCCACCTCGTGGTCCGGGTCCGAGAGCAGATCGAAGTTCAAGCGGTCGCGCTCGATGAACTTCTGCAACTTCTTTTCCGGATCAGGGCTCACGCCGAGCGCCACGGCGTCGAGCGCAGCCAGCGCGCTCGCGGTGTCGCGCAGGCCGCAGGCCTGCACGGTGCAGCCGGGCGTCATCGCGGCCGGATAGAAATACAGGACCACGATGCTCTTGCCCTTGAAGTCCTTCAGGCTGACGGTCTTGCCGTCCTGGTTCTTCAGGGAAAATGCCGGGGCCAGGTTGCCGATCTTCGGAAATGCCATTGCGTGTCTGCTCCTGTGTCGGATGGGGTGAATATGCGCGCTCAGCCGTCCGCTTGCGGCTCGGTCTCGTCCTCGTCGAGATCCGCCACGGCCAGGATCGTGCCGGGCAGGGCCTTGCGTGCCTTGGCACCGAGCTTCTCGAGCTGGGTCACGCGGCTCACGAGGTTGCCGCGCCCGCGCGCGAAACGCTCCAGCGTCTGGTCGTAGGCTGCGCGGGTACGCTCCAGGTGCCGCCCCAGATCTTCCAGCGACTCGAGCACCCGCGCAAACTGGTCGTGCAGCGCGCCGGCGCGCCGCGCGATTTCCTCGGCATTGCGGTTCTGCCGCTCGAGGCGCCACATGCTCTCGATGGTGCGCAGCGTCGCCAGCAGCGTGGTCGGGCTCACCATGATGATGTTGCGCTCGAAGGCGCGCCCGAACAGCGTGGCGTCCTGCTCCATCGCCCTCATGAACGCCGCCTCGATGGGCACGAACACCAGCACGAAATCGAGCGTGCGGATACCCTCGAGCGCGGCGTAATCCTTGACGCCGAGTGCCGCGATGTGGGCCTGCAGCGAGGCGACGTGCGCGCGCAGCGCCGCCTCGCGCTCGGGCTCGGTCCCGGCCGAGCAGTAGCGCTCGTAATCGGTCAGCGAGACCTTGGCGTCGATCACCACGTCGCGCCCCTCGGGCAGGCGCACGATCACGTCCGGCATGCGCCGCTGGCCGTGCGCGTCCACGGTGGCAACCTGCGTCTCGTACTCGCGGCCCTTGTGCAGCCCGGAGTCTTCCAGGATGCGCTCGAGGATCACCTCGCCCCAGTTGCCCTGCACCTTGCTGTCGCCCTTCAGCGCACGCGTCAGGTTCAGCGCCTCGTCGCTCATGCGCCGGTTCAGATCCTTCAGCGCAGCGATCTCGTGCAGCAGCCGCGCGCGGCCCTCGGTGTCGCCGGTGTTTACCTCGTCGACGCGGCGGCGGAATTCGGACAGCTGCTCTCGCAGCGGACCCAGCGTGAGATCGAGCGCGGTCTTGCTGTCCTGGCTGAAGCGGTCGGCCTTCTCCTGGAAGAGGCGGTTGGCAATGGCGCCGAACTCCAGCCCGAGCTTCTCGCGCGCCTCGGCGAGCAGGGCCAGCTTCTCCGCCGCCGCGCGCGATTCCGCGGCGTGCCGGGCGCCCGCCTGCGCGAGCTCCGCGCGCGCGCCCGCCAGCGCCTGGCGCAGTTCCTCGGCGCGCGTCTCGTGACGGAGCACATCGGCCTCGCGTCGCGCCACCTCGCGCAACGCCCCATCGAGCCGCGCCTGCTGCGCCGCGCCCTCGGCCTGGGCGGCGCGCGCGAGCCCCTCCAGCGCCGAGCGCTCGCGCTGCCCGCGCGACTGCAGCACGAACGCACCCAGCATCAAGCCGAGCAGAAACGCCGCCGCGGCGACGAGCAGGTAATTCGGGTCGGGAACAACGGATTGCACTGTGCGTCCGTGATGGCGGTGGTAATAG
>JAKJFB010000209.1 GCA_022705125.1 Pseudomonadota bacterium | reverse complement strand
AGCGATGCGTCGACGTAAGTCGCGAGGCGCGCGGGATCGGCCTCGATGCCGTCCACGCAACGCAGCGCGAAGCTCTCGCAGGCATCGGCGAGCAGCTCGACCGACTCGAGCACGTTGTGGATGATCAGCGGTTTGTAGACGTTCAGCTCGAGCACGCCCTGGCTGCCGGCGATGGCGACCGCCGCGTCGTTGCCGAGCACCTGCACCGCCACCATCGTGAGCGCCTCGGCCTGCGTCGGGTTGACCTTGCCGGGCATGATCGAGCTGCCCGGCTCGTTGGCCGGCAGGCGCAGCTCGGCCAGGCCGCAGCGCGGCCCGCTCGCGAGCAGGCGGATGTCGTTGGCGATCTTCAGCAGCGCCGTGGCCAGCAGGCGCAGCGCGGCGCTGAACTTCAGCATCGGCTCGTGCGCGGCGATCGCCATGAACAGGTTGTCCGCCGGACGAAACGGCACGCCGCCGAGCTGCGCCAGCCGCGCGCACACGCACGCCGACCAGCCGGGCGGTGCGTTGAGCCCGGTGCCCACCGCCGTCGCGCCCAGCGCGAGCGCGAGCAGCGACTCGCGCGCCTCGGCGATCGTCGCGATGCAGAACCCGAGCTGCGCGGCGTAGGCGCCGAACTCCTGGCCCAGCGTCACCGGCGCGGCATCCATCAGGTGCGTGCGCCCGGTCTTCAGCAGGTCCGCGAACGCCCCGGCGCGCCCGGCGAGCGCGCGCCGCAGCGTGTGCAGCGCCGGCAGCAGGCGCTCGTCGCAGCGCTGCACCGCGGCGACGTGCATCACCGCGGGAAAAACATCGTTGGAGGACTGCGCGCGGTTCACGTGATCGTTGGGATGCAGCGCGGGGCCCGCGGCGCCGCCGAACTGGTTCGCGCGGTTGGCGATCACCTCGTTGAGGTTCATGTTGGTCTGCGTGCCGCTGCCGGTCTGCCACACGCTCAGCGGAAACTCGGCGTCCAGGCGCCCCGCGATGATCTCGTCGCAGGCCGCGGCAATCAGCGCCGCGCGCGCGGCGTCGAGGTCGCCGAGCTCCGCGTTCGCCAGCGCGCAGGCCTTCTTCACCAGCGCGAAGGCGGCGATGAAATGCGGCGCGAAGCGTTGCGTGCCGATCGGGAAATTGCGCCGCGAGCGCTCGGTCTGCGCGCCCCATAGCGCGTCGGCGGGCACCTCGATCGCGCCCAGGCTGTCGTGCTCCACGCGATAACGCTCGTTCATGGAATCGCTCCTCCCCGCATCGCTCAGCCGCCGCGCGGAGTACCGGCGGCGCGGGCCATTTCCAGGAATTGCACCGCGTCCACCGGGCGGCCGAGGAAATGGCCCTGCACGAAGTCGCAGCCGCGGGCGCCCAGGTAATCGTACTGCTCCCGGGTCTCGACGCCTTCGGCCACGACGCGCAGATCCAGGCGCTTGGCCATCACGAGGATGGTCTCGATCAGCGCCTCCTCGGCACGACCCAGGCCGATCGCGCGCGTGAACGAGCGGTCGATCTTGATGATCCCCACCGGGAAGCGCGTCAGGTGTATCAGCGAGGCGTTGCCGGTGCCGAAATCGTCGATCGAGATGCCGACGCCGCTGGCCGCCAGCTCGTTGAGCGCCTTGTGCGCCTCGGCGGCATCGTCGAACAGCAGCCGCTCGGTGATTTCCACCGTGAGCCTGAGCTCGCGTGCGGCCGCCCTGACCGTGTCCATCCAGCGCTGGATCTGCTGGTTCTGCGCGGCGAAGATGCGCGGCGAGACGTTGGCCGACAGGCCGATGCCGGTGCCGAGCTGCTCGTTGATCGCGCGCACCGCGTCGATCGCGGTCTGCATCACGACGAAGTCCACCCGGTTGATCAGCCCCGACTCCTCGGCGACCGGCACGAATTCGCCCGGCGACACCCAGGATCCGTCCTCGCGCTGCCAGCGCGCCAGCGCCTCGCAGCTGACGATCCGCCCGGTCTGAACGCTCACGATCGGCTGCAGGTGCGCCACGATGCGCCCCTCGTCCAGCGCGGCGACCAGCTCGTTGTAGAGGCGGTGGCGGCGCTCGGATTTCTCCTGCATCTCGCGCGTGTAGAAATACCACCCGTTGCGCCCCGAGCGCTTCACCGCGTACATGGCCTGGTCGGCCTTGATCATGAGCGAGTCGGCGCTGCTCGCGTCGTCCGGGTAGATCGCCACGCCGACGCTCGCGCCGCAGAACACCTCGCGCTCGCCGATGCGAAACGCCCGCCCCAATGCCTCGACGACGGCCTCGGCCACGCGCGAGATCGATTCCTCGGCCACGATGTCGTAGAGGATCGCGGTGAACTCGTCGCCGCTCAGGCGCGCCACGGTGTCGGAGGTGCGCACGCAGCCGCAGATGCGGCGCCCGACATCGATCAACAGCTGGTCGCCCGCGTCGTGCCCGAGGTTGTCGTTCACCGACTTGAACTCGTCGAGATCGATGAACAGCAGCGCGTGGCGCGCACCGGTGCGGCCCGAGCGCGCGATCGCCGACTCGAGCTGCTGGCGGAACAGCGGGCGGTTCGGCAGGCCGGTGAGCGGATCGAAGTTGGCCTGGCGCTCCAGTGCCAGGGCGTAATCGCGCTCCCTGGCGCGCGCCCGCGCGGTGGCCCGCAACGCGAGCAGCAGCAGTGCGAGCAGCACGAGCGCGCAGAGGCGGATCACCCGCACGCCGTAGACGGTGCGCGGGTCCGTTCCGGGCACGGCCCCGATCTGCCACGAGCCGCCGCCGATCAGCACCGGCGTGGTGACGATATCCCGGGCATCGAACACGCCGGCATCGCCATGGAACACCGCGCCGCGCTCGCCCTTGCCGTCCTTGCCGCGGATCGCGATCCGCAACCCCTCGGGCAGTGGCGCCCCCAGACCGCCCTGCTGCAGCACCTTGTGCACGTCGATCGGCGCCGACACCAGCCCCCAGGTCACGCGCGGCTGGCCCGGCGTCTCGATGTAGACCGGCGCGCGCCCGATGAATGCCGTGCCGCCCTGCACCAGCTCCACCGGCCCCGCCACCACCAGGTCGCCGCTGCGCATCACGCGCTCGGCAACCTCGCGCTGCGCCGGATCGGCCCGGTAATCGAGTCCGAGCACCGCCTCGTTGCCCTCGCGCGGATAGACGTAGCGCACGACCAGGTCGGGCGCGGCGGCCAGGTTGCGCAGCGACGGCTCGCGCGCGAGGACGTTGCGCGCATAGGCGTCGAACTCCTCCTGGCCGAGGTCGGGGTTGGCCGCGACGAATGCCGCCAGCCCGTTGGTCAGCGCGAGGTTCTTCGCGATCACGCTCTCGAGGCGGCTGCGCAGCGAGCCGAGGCGCTCGAGCAGTTCCATTCGCTGCTCGTTCGCGCGCTGCTCACGGAATCGCCACTCGAACAGCCCCGCGGCGCCGAGGGCGAGCAGCACCAGCGCGGCGGCGGCAACGCGCGGGCGGCGATCCCACCAGTACAGGGTCGCCACGATGAGGCCGATCACGCACACGGCGACCACGACCAGCCACGTCACGCGCGCCGGCGCGTGCACGCCGCTCCCGGCGCCCGGCCCGGCCTCGCTCGCCGGCCGCAGCGGGGACCCGGTATCGAGGGGCGTCTGGACCAGGGCGGCGTGATGGCCCGCGAACCTCAACCCGTGCTCCCACCCGGGCGCCAGCGCCACAGGCTCGCGCGCAAGCCCCTGCAGGGACGGCAGCAACAGCAGCAAGGCCGCGCACAGCTGGCGGCACACGTTCAGGGCGGCTCTGGGCATCGGGGTCGGCGCATGGGTCGATGGGTCGGAACACGCATAGTAGCCGGCCGCGCCGACACCAGACAGCGCAATGGCGCACATCGGCGTAACGCACGACGGCTGCGGGTGCAGGACCGCATTCATGCGGACATTGGCTCACCGAACTCTTCGTCCGCATGAATGCGGACCTACACGGATTCCCCAAATGCTTTAAGGTACGGGACAATTGCCGCGACCCGCATTCATCAGCCACAGGACCGCATGGGCTTGCAACACGGACGACCGGACCAGACCGCGCTGGGGCAGATGCTCGGGTGCGCGCTGCACGCCCTGGGCTCCCCGCCTTTCATCCCGGCGCTGGCCGCGCTGCTCGGGGCGCTGGTGCCCGCGGACGACGTCATGATGGTGCTCTACCGCAGAGGGCAGGCACCCGAACTGCTGCACGACCTGAGCACGGGCCGCGAGAGCGCGACCAACCTGGCTCTGTACCTCAAGGGCGCCTACCTGCTGGACCCGTTCTATCGCGCCTTCGCCGACGGTGTCGCGCCGGGCTGCTATCGCCTGCATCAGCTGGCGCCCACGGCCTTCCGCGGCTCCGAGTACTTCCGCCTGCACTACGCGCGCACCGGCTTTCGCGACGAGATCGGCTTCCTGCTCACCCCGGCACCGGCCTCCTGCGTGCACCTGTCGCTGGCGCGGCGCACCGCGCGCGCCCGCTTCAGCGCGGCCGAGCACCGCCGCCTGCTCGATTTCGAGCCGGTGCTGCGCGAGCTGGTCGCGCGGCACTGGGCGCCGGCGCCCGTTGCGGCCCCGCCGCCGCTCACCACGCAGCTCGATTCGGCGCTCAAGCTCTTCGGCCGCGACTTCCTGACGGAACGCGAGGCCGAGGTGCTGCAGCTGCTGCTGCGCGGGCACTCCACCAAGTCGATCGCCGAACGCCTCGGCATATCGCCCGAAACGGTGAAGCTGCACCGCAAGCACAGTTATGCCAAGCTCGACGTGTCCTCGCAGGCCGAGCTCTTCCACCTGTTCATCGACGCGCTCGGCAGCCGCGGCAGCTACCGCGGCGGGGATCCGCTGACCGGATACCTGACGCGTGCCGGCGCGGCGTAGGTCCGGGCTCGTGGGTCCGGGCTCGTGGGTCCGAATTCATTCGGACGGCCCGTGTCCGGCTGAAGCCGGACCCACGCTTGCACCAACCTCCGGCTGGAGCCGGACCCACAGCTACCCTGGAGGACCGTTGCTCGTGAGATTGCTGCCCCGCATCGCCGCATTGCTGGTGCTCGTCGTGTTCGCGCCGATTGCCGCGGCGCAGGACCCGTCCCGGACGCTGGCGCGGATCTTCGAGACCTACGCGCAGGACTACCTGAGACTCAACCCGCACGAGGCGACACTGCGCGGCGAGCGCCGCTACAACGCCGTGCTGGCCGACGGGATCAGCGCCGAGTTCCTCGCCGCGGAGCTTGCCCTGGCGCAGCGCTACCTCGGTGCGCTCGATGCGATCGACATCGCCGCGCTGAACGCCGCACAGCGCAGCAGCGCCGCGACACTGCGCTTCGGCCTCGAGCTGGCGCGCGAACGGCACGCAACGGGCATCGCCGCGAAACAGGCCCTGATGCCGCTCAACCAGTTCAAGGGACTGCATCTCGAGCTCGCGCAGCTGGGTTCGGGCAGCGGCGTGCAACCTTTCGCCACAGCCGCCGACCACGAGGCCTGGCTGGCGCGCGCCGCGCAATGGCCGCACTGGGTC
>JAKJFB010000208.1 GCA_022705125.1 Pseudomonadota bacterium | reverse complement strand
GCTCGACCTCGTCCCCTGGGTGATCGACAGCGAGGAGTGGAACCGGATCGAGGCCGGCCTGCTCGAGCGCGCCGAACTGTTCAACCTGGTGCTGCGCGACATCTACGGCGATCGCGAGCTCATCCGGCGCGGGATCCTGCCGCCCGAGGTGCTCTTCGCGCACCAGGGCTTCCTGCGCGCCTGCCACGGCATCCGCCTTCCCGGCGAGCACGAGCTCATCACCCACTCCGTGGACCTGGTGCGTCGCGCCGACGGCAGCATGTGCGTGCTGGGCGACCGCGCGCAGTCACCGAGCGGCGCAGGCTATGCGCTGGAGAACCGCACGGTGTCGAGCCGCGTGCTGCCGAGCCTGTTCCGCGAGAGCCAGGTGCACGGACTGGCCGGCTTTTTCCACGCGCTGCGGCGCAAGCTGATCGACCTCGTGCCCGAGGTCGCCACCCCGCGCATCGTGATCCTCACCCCCGGCGCCTACAGCGAGACCTATTTCGAGCATTCCTACCTCGCGAACTACCTCGGGTTTCCCCTGGTGCAGAGCGGCGACCTGGTGGCGCGCGGCGGCTACATCTGGATGAAGTCGCTGGACGGACTCAAGCGCGTCGACGTGATCATGCGCCGCGTGGACGACTACTTCTGCGATCCGGTGGAATTGAAGGGCGACTCGCAGCTGGGCGTGCCCGGCCTGCTCGAGGCCGTGCGCAACGGACGCGTTGTGGTGGCCAACCCGCTCGGCTCGGGCATCCTGGAGACGCCGGCGCTGCTGCGCTACCTGCCGGCGATCAGCCAGCACTTCCTCGGGCGCGAGTTGCAGCTCGACAGCGTGCGCACGTGGTGGTGCGGCGATCCCGATGATCGCGCGCACGTGCTGGACAATCTCGACGCCCTGGTCGTGAAGCCGGTGTTCCGCGCCCCGGGAAAGCACAGCGTCGGCGTGGCGGAGCTCGGCGAGCAGCCGCGCCGGCTGCTGCTGGATGCCCTGGACCGCTGGCCGCAGCACTTCGTCGCGCAGGAACGGCTGACGCCCTCGCGCCTGCCGGTGTTCAGCGGCGAGGCCATGGTGTCGCGCCCGGCCCTGCTGCGCACATTCGCCGTGGCCGCCGAGGCCTCGTACCGGGTGCTGCCCGGGGGGCTCACGCGGGTGGGCGCGAGCGAAAACGCGTCGATGATTTCCAACCAGGTCGGCGCGCTGAGCAAGGACACCTGGGTGCTGGCCACGGAGCCGGACACGCAGGCGCTGCCCGCGCCGCCGGCGCCGCGCGACGGCGCACGGGTACTCGAGAACACCACGCTGCCGAGCCGCGTGGTCGAGAACCTCTACTGGATGGGACGCTATGCCGAGCGCGCGGAGAACGGCCTGCGCCTGATGCGCACCGTGTTCCTCCAGCTCAACAGCGCGAGCGCGATGCCGCCGCAGGCGCGACGGATCCTGCTGCAGGCCGTGACCCGGCTCACGAGCACCTATCCGGGCTTCTTCGCGACGCCAGAGCTGCTGGACCGGCCGGAACCCGAACTGCTCGCGGTCAGCGTGGACCGCGAGCGCGCCGGCAGCATCGGCAGCTGCATCCACGCCCTGCTCGCGAGCGCAGAGGAAACCAAGGAACTGCTGTCGGCGGATACGCAACGCACGATCAACGACATCCGGGACCACACCGAGCAGCTCGAACGCACGCTCGCCGGCGCCCTGCTCTCGGCGCCGGAAGAGGCGCTCGACCCGCTCGTCTCGAGCCTGCTGTCATTCTCGGGCATCGTGCACGAGAGCATGATCCGCGGCCTGGGCTGGCGCTTCATCGACATGGGCCGGCGCCTGGAGCGGGCCGTGCAGACGATCAACCTCTCGCGCGCGATCCTGATCGAGCAGCTCGAGGAATCCGACGAAGCGGCGGTGCTCGAATCGCTGCTGCTGACCATCGAGGCGCTGATCTCCTATCGCCGGCGCTACCGCGCGTCGCTGAACGTGCGCGACGTGCTGGAGCTCACCCTGATCGACACCACGAATCCGCGCTCGATCCTCTACCAGATCGAGCGACTGCAGCAGCACATCGCCGAGCTGCCGGGCAGCGTGTCGCGCCAGCTCGAGCTCGAGGGCGAGCAGCGCCACCTGCTCGAGGCGGTGAGCCGCATTCGCCTGAGCGAGCTCGCGGCGCTCGCCGAAGCGGATGCGTCCAGCCACACCCGCGCCGAGCTGGACCAGCTGTTCAGCCGCGTGAACCACCTGCTGCGCGAGACCTCGGACCAGCTCACGGGCAAGTTCTTCGAACACGCGCGCGGCGGCCAGCAGCTGGTGCGCCAGAACCGGGGATTCGAGTAATGCTCTACCGGGTCACGCACCGCACGCGCTACGACTACGAGGAGAGCGTGGGCCAGTGCCACAACGTCGCCTTCATGATGCCGCGCAACACCCTGCGCCAGACCTGCCTGCAGGCCGACGTGCTCGTCGAACCGCAGCCCGTGGCGCTCACCGAGCGGCGCGACTATTTCGGCAACCGGGTTTGTCACTTCGCCATCGAGGGCCCGCACCGCAGCCTGGAGGTCACGGCCCGTAGCCTGGTCGATGTGCGCGAAGGCGGCAATGCCGGCTCGCAGCTCGATTTCGGCAACACCTGCGCCCAGGTGCTCGGCATGCTCGCCGACGACCGCGACAGCGATACGCTGCTGGCGCGCGAATTCGTGCTGCCCTCGCCGCTGGTCGAGGACGGCGCGGAAATACGCGACTACGCGGGCCCTTTCTTCGCCGCCGACCGTCCGTTCCTGTCGGCCGTGAGGGCCCTGACGCAGTCGATCTTCCAGGAATTCCGCTACGACACCACGTTCAGCGATGTCAGCACGCCCGTTGGCGAGGTGCTGGAGCACCGCCGTGGCGTATGCCAGGACTTCGCCCACCTCGCGATCGCCTGCGTGCGCTCGATGGGCTTTGCCGCGCGCTATGTCTCGGGCTACCTCGAAACCCTGCCACCGCCGGGACGCGAGAAGCTCGTGGGCTCCGATGCCTCGCACGCCTGGTTCGCGGTGTACTCGCCCGGGGAGGGCTGGTTCGAATTCGACCCGACCAACGACCAGGTCGCCGGCCACCAGCACATCGTCACCGCGTGGGGACGCGATTACGCCGACGTCGCGCCGCTGCGCGGCGTGGTCTTCGGCGGCGGCGAGAAGCACCGGCTGCGGGTCAGCGTCGACGTCAGCCGCGTGTGAGCGGCGCCTTCAACCGCCCGGGGCGGGCGCGACGGCGCGCACGGCCCTGCGCCTGGGCTCGTGGCGGAACCAGGTCGCGGCGATCGCCTCGTGGATCCCGGCCATGCCGAGCTGCAGCGTGTCGATGTAGGCGTGCAGCGCGGCCTGGTCCAGCGCCTCGGGCTCGGCCTTTTCCAGCGCCAGATCGAGTTGCCGGACGATCTTCAGCGGCGCCTCGGCACGCGGCAGCTGCGCGATGCACTGCCCGGCCTGTCCCAGGCAGTGGCGCACCGCGCGCGGAAAATGCGGGTCCTGCAGCAGGAAGCGCAACACCATCGGGCGCTGCACCCGTACCTGCATCTCGCGACGATACATCTGGTAGCCCGTCAGGGACTTCAGCACGCTCATCCATTGCAGGTTGGCATAGGCGCCCAGCGCCTCGTCACCTTCCATGCCGGGCAGCCCGGCCGAGCGCACGTCGAGGATGCGCGTGGTCATGTCGGCGCGTTCGAGGTAGCGCCCGGCTTTCAGGAAGGCGTAGCCCGCATCGTGCGTCAGCGTGCCCGCGAGGATGCCGGTCAGCGTCTGCGCCCCGCGGATGATCCCGTGCAGGTAATCGAAGCGACGCTTCTGCACCAGCGCGTCAGCGGCGTGTTCCTGGCCGTACTGGTGCAGGCTGTTCAGCTGCTCCCAGGCCTCCTGCGGGATGATGTCGCGGATGGTGCGCGCGTTCTCGCGGGCGTATTGCAGCGAATTGATCATGGAGCCCGGGTTGCGCCGTTCGCTCACCAGGAACCCGGTCACGGCGCGCTCGTCGGAGCGACGGTGCAGATCGCGGAAGAGCTCCTCGCTGCCCATGATCTCGACTAGCTTGTCCCAGCCCGGGCGCACCGTGCGCGGCAGGTCGAGCATCACGTTCAGGTTCACGAGGACCAGGCGCGCGGTGTTCTCGGCGCGCTCGACGTAGCGCGCCATCCAGTAAATGCTCTCGGCAACGCGTGACAGCATGCTCAGTTGTCTCCCATGTCGACGATCCAGGTGTCCTTGCTGCCGCCGCCCTGCGAGGAGTTGACCACGGTGGAGCCCTTGCGCAAGGCCACGCGCGTAAGGCCGCCATTGGTCACGTGGATGTCCCTGCCCGAGAGTACAAACGGCCTGAGGTCCAGGTGTCGCGGCTCGACGTGCGAGTCGACCAGCGTCGGCGCGGTCGAGAGCGTGAGCATGGGCTGGGCGACGTAGTTGCGCGGATCCTTCGCGATGAGCTTCGCGAACTGCTCGCGCTCGCGCCTGCTCGCGTGCGGGCCGATCAGCATGCCGTAGCCGCCGGATTCGTTGGCGGGCTTGACCACCAGCTTGTCGAGGTTGGCGAGCACGTAGGCGCGATCCGCGGCATCCACGCACAGGTAGGTGGGCACGTTGGGCAGGATCGCGTCCTCGCCGAGGTAGTAGCGGATCATCTTCGGCACGAAGGCGTAGACGACCTTGTCGTCGGCCACGCCGGCGCCCGGCGCGTTCGCCAGCGCGACCTTGCCCGCCTTCCAGGCGCGCAGCAGGCCGGGCACGCCCAGCATGGACTCCGGGTTGAACGCCTCCGGATCGAGGAACATGTCGTCGATGCGCCGGTAGATCACGTCGACGCGCACCAGCCCCTCGACCGCGCGCATGTACACGCAATCGTCGTCGCCGACCACCAGGTCACGGCCCTCGACCAGCTCCGCGCCCATCTGCTGCGCCAGGTAGGCGTGCTCGAAATAGGCCGAGTTGTAGATGCCGGGCGTCAGCACCACGATCTGCGGCCGCGCGCGCTGGCGCGGCGACAACGAGGCCAGCATGTCGTAGAGCTGCGAGGGATAGTCGTCGATCGGCAGGATGTTGTTGTCCTCGAACAACTCCGGGAACACGCGCTTCATGACCTGGCGGTTCTCGAGCATGTAGGACACGCCCGAGGGCACGCGCAGGTTGTCCTCCAGCACGTACACCGTGCCGTCGCGGTCGCGTACCAGGTCCGAGCCGCAGATGTGCGCCCAGATGCCGAGCGGCGGATCGATGCCCACGCACTGCGGGCGGAAGTTCACCGAATCGGCCAGCACCTCGGCCGGGAACACGCCGTCCTTCACGATGCGCTGTTCGTGGTAGACATCGTCGATGAAGCGATTCAGCGCGCGCACGCGCTGGCGCAGCCCCGCCTCGATGCGCTGCCACTCCGCGCGCGCGATCACGCGCGGGATGATGTCGAAGGGCCAGGCGCGGTCGATCGAGCCCTCCTGCTCCGAATACACCGTGAAGGTGATGCCCATGACCTGGAT
>JAKJFB010000207.1:5142-5483 GCA_022705125.1 Pseudomonadota bacterium | reverse complement strand
ACCTGCCGCGATTCGAGGGGGTGCTGCGCAGGATCGGCGCCGAGGAAGGCATCGACTGGCGCCTGCTGGCCGCGATCAGCTACCAGGAATCGCACTGGAATCCGCGCGCGGTGTCGTACACCGGCGTGCGCGGCATGATGATGCTGACGAAGGTGACGGCGCGCGAGGTCGGCGTGACCGATCGCACCAACCTCGAGCAAAGCCTGCGCGGCGGCGCGCGCTATTTCCTGAAACTGGTGGAGCAGGTGAGCGAGGACATCGCGCCCTCGGAACGCGAGCTCTTCGCGCTCGCCGCCTACAACATCGGCCCCGCGCACGTCGAGGACGCGCGCCGCATCGCC
>JAKJFB010000207.1:0-5132 GCA_022705125.1 Pseudomonadota bacterium | reverse complement strand
CGCCGAGATGCGCGGCGCCGATCCGGACGTGTGGGCCGACGTGGAGAAGCAGCTGCCGCTGCTGACAAAGCGCGCATGGCATTCGCGCACCCGCCACGGCTACGCGCGCGGCTACGAAACCCTGAGCTTCGTCAACCGCATCCGCCAGTACCACCGCTTCCTCGAGCACCACGACGAGGAATCGAACATGCTGCAGGTCGCGCAGAACGCGCGCACCTCGTTCGCGCAGCTGCCCACCCGCTCCTGACCACACAAAAATGTGGGTCGCCATTCATGGCGACATCCGGCGGCGGCGGAAGAAATCCCGCATCATCCGCGCCGCATCGTCCGCGCACACGCCCTCGCTCCACGCCACGCGATGGTTCAGAAAAGCCGCGTCCAGCAGCGCGAGGTTGCTCGCCACCGCGCCGGCGCGCGGCTCGCGCGCGGCGAACACCACGCGCGCCACGCGCGCATGCACCAGCGCGCCCGCGCACATCGCGCAGGGCTCGATGCTGACGTACAGCGTGGAACCGCTCAGCCGGTAGTTGCTCAACGCATTCGCCGCGGCGCGCAGCGCCACGATCTCGGCGTGCGCGGTGGGATCGCAGCGCCCGATCGGCGCGTTCCAGCCCTCGCCGAGCACCTCGCCGTCGCGCACCAGCACCGCGCCTACGGGCACTTCGCCCGCGCCCTCGCCCGCGCGCGCTAGCTCGAGCGCGCGGCGCATCCAGTGCTCGTCTTCTTCTGCGCTCGTCATGTGCGTTCTCCCGTCGTGGCGCCAGCGCGCGCGCCCGCGATGATAGCCCAGCTCGACGCGGCAACCGCGCCGCGCAGCCCCTGCAACCGTCCTCAGGCCGGCAGCGGCAATTCGCCCTCGCTCAGGAAGGTCTCGAGGACGAAGCGGACGACGGCGCTCGCGCCCACCTGCTTGAACGCGACTTCGCGTGCGCCGGCCTCGCACAGCCAACGCGTCGTCTCCCGCGGCATCGGCTCGCTGAACGCGGCGGGCGATAGCAGCCCGACGCACAAGCCGTGTCCCGGGTCGCGCGCCGACGGGTACTCGAAGGCCTCCACGCCCGCCTCGCGCATCGCGGTCCCCAGCAGCTGCGTCTGCACGTAATCCTTCGGGTGCGCGATCGTCGCGGCGAAACGCGCGAACGGTGCCTCGTGCAGCTTCACCCCGCGCGCCGTCCGGTAGAGCGCCGAGAACAGCGTGTGCTGCGAACGGATGGCCGCCTTCGGCGGCGCCGCGTCCATCGAGTACCAGAACACGAAGCGGTAATAGGCGGCCTCGGCCAGCGTGGCATCCGTGCCGCAAGCGCCGTAGAAAATGCCCGGCTCGTGCACGCGCCCGAAGCGCGAGCCCCACGACAGCGGCGGATAGCGAAACGGCGTCTTCAGCAGGTAGTGCAGGCCTTCGGTCCCGGCACGGTACGGGGGCTTTACCTCGTCCAGCATCGCTTCCAGCAGCGCCTGCTCCTCGAGGGTGTCGACGTAGCCGAGCGTCGCGACCTGCTCCTGGCTCTCGACGAGGCGATACAGCGTGCCCGCCACGCGGCGAATCTGCGCGGCGCCGTGGCACGCCTCCCAGATCGTCACACCTTGCCCCGCAGGGCATCGACGAACTGCAGCACGGTGACCAGGCCCTGGATGCTCTCGATCTGCCGCGCCGGGACGCCCCCCGTCGCCTTGTTCGCGCTGCGCATGAAGTGCCGGATCCAGTCCTGGTCGCCGCCGGTGAGCGCGTACAGCGCCCGCGCCACGCGCACGAGGAGCAACGCCAGCTCGCCCGCCTTGGACCGCGGATCCAGCGCGGGCTGCTGCTTGAGCCGGCTGATTGCCGTGCGGTGCATGCCGAGCACGGCGGCCAGCTCCGCCTGTTTCAGTCCGAGCTGCGCCGCGGCGCTCAGCACGGCCTTGGCCAGCACGACCTCGGGCGCGGCTTGGGGGTGCGGCTGGGTGGACATGCGCGGCTCCCGGGGAAAATGCTATCTGCACATATGCTATGCGCGATGTGCAGATAGCACAACCCGGAACTGCCCCGCTCAGCCGTCGATCGCCGCGACTTCCGCCGGCGCCAGGTGCCGCCATTCGCCTGGCGCGAGCGCCGCATCGAGCACGATCCCGCCGACCGCGAGCCGGTGCAGCGCGAGGACCTCGTTGCGGAAGACGCCGAACATCCGCCTGACCTGGTGGTAGCGGCCCTCGTGGATCGTGAGCTCCGCGCGGGTGGCGGACAGGGTCACCAGCCGCGCGGGCTGCGTCACCAGGTTCTCGTAGCGCAGATAGATACCTGCCGCGAAGCGCTCGGCGTATTCCGGCGTGATCGGGTCGCGTGTATGCACGAGGTAGGTCTTGGGAATCTTGCGCTCGGGCAGCGTGATGCGGCGCGTCCAGTTGCCGTCGTTGCTGAGCAGCAACAGCCCCGTGGTATTGAAGTCGAGCCTCCCGGCGAGGTGCAGTTCCTCACGCGCCGGCAGGTCGATCAGATCGAGCACCGTGCGGTGCTTGCGGTCGGTGGTGGCGCTGACGCAGCCGCGCGGCTTGTGCAGCATCAGGTACACGGGCTCGCGCGCGCGCAACACCCGTCCCGCCACCTCCACGCGGCAAAAGGTCGAGACCGCCTGGCTGCCGTCGGTGGCCGGCACGCCGTTCAGCAGCACCTCGCGCGCGGCGATCATGTGCTGCGCGCTGCGCGCCGAGCACGCCAGCCGGGAGCCTATGAAGCGGTCGAGTCGCATCGGGGTTGATCTACCTCGCGTAGTTCGCGGCTGTTGCCGAAGCATCCACGGCGCCTTGGTGTGGATGCGCCCAAGAATTCATCGACTATCGTAGCGCGGCTGCGCCGTTCCATGGAGAACCATGGATGAGCTCGACAACCGCCCCCGTTGTTGCCAACATCGACCGACGAGAGCATCCAGAATCCAGTCAATGCCGTCTGCAAACACATCGGCCGAGTTATTCCGGCACGTCAGCGCCGAGAAAGCCGGCATCTACCGCAGCATCATGGCGAGTTTCGCCGCGGCAAAGCGCCAGTTCCGGCTGCACATGCGACCCGACGAAGTGCTGACCGAGGCTCGGTGGACCGATGGCGCACCAAAGCTCGAGGAAGTTCAGGCCGCGCTCGCTCAACTCGCCGAATGGGGCAACCTCGAGGCGCAGCCCGACACAGCACGCGTCGCCAGCATCAGCGACTTTTACCGCGCCCGCTTCCTCTACCGGCTCTCCCATGGCGGCGATGCGGTCGAGACAGCCCTCGCGGCCTTCGCCGACGCACTCGAACGGCGCGCCGAACTGCAGACGATCGCGCTGGAGGACATCGCCAGCCGGCTCAGGACCCTGCTCGCGCTGGCCGACGCGCCGGCGATCGATGCGGCGAAGCTGCACGAGACGCTGCGCGATCTGGTGCGTGTGTTCGAGGGCCTGGCCGACAACGCCCAGGCATTCATGGCCGGCATGGCCCGCAGCATCGAGCTGCAACAGGCCGATGCCACCGCGGTGGTGGCTTACAAGCAACGGCTGATCGACTACCTCGAACGTTTCATCGGCGATCTGGTCGGGCGCTCCGGCGCGATCGCAGAGCACATTGCCGCGCTGCATCCGCGCATCGATCCACTGCTGTGGTCGGCCGCGCAACGCGAGGCGCGCGACGCCGCTCCCGCTGACCAACAAGCGCAGACCGAGGCGCTCGCACAGCGCCAGCAGGCGTGGCGTGAACGCTGGGGGGGCCTGCGCAGCTGGTTCGTCAGCGCCCATCATGAACCGCCTCAGGCCGAGGTGTTGCGCTCGAAGGCGCGCGCGGCGATTCCGCAGCTGCTGGCGGCGGTCGCGGCGCTGAACGAGCGGCGCAGCGGGCGCAGCGACCGCTCGGCCGACTTCAGGGTGCTCGCCGGCTGGTTCGCGAGCTGCGCGGGCGATGACGACTCGCACCGCCTCGGTCGCGCCGCCTTCGCCCTCAACCCGGCGCGGCATTTCTCGTTGAATCCGGACGCCGGCAACGAACTGCCGGCCACGACGCCGTGGGCCGAGGCGCCGCCGCTGCGTATCCACCCGCGCCTGCGCGAGTACGGCGAGGCCGCTCCACGAGGTCCGCTGCCCAGGGTGCATGAACGCTCGGAGGAACGCGCCCTGCTCGCGCGCCAATTGCGTGAAGAACATCTGCAGGTCGAAGCCGCGCGTGCACGCCTGGCCACGGGCCGGATGACGCGCCTGTCCGACATTGGGCGCCTCGATCCGCACGCCTTCGCGCTGTTGCTGTCGCTGCTGGGCGAGGCGTTGAGCGCGCAATCCTCTCCCGAGGACGTGATCGAGCGCCAGACCGGCGATGGCCTGCTGCGGATTCGTCTCGAGCCGATGGCAGCACACACGCGGGCCGAAATCCTCACCGATGCCGGCGTCTTTGCCGGCCGTGACCACCGCATCACGATCACCGCCACGCATACGCCCTGATGAGAAGCGACAGCACCGCGATCGGCCAGCAGCAGGCCCGCCATCAACGCGAGGAGATCGCCGACGCGCTGCGCGCCCTGCTGATGACGCCGTTGATGACGCCTGCGCATGCAGAGTTCGCCGCGGTGCGCCGCCATGCCGATGCGCTGCGCGAATGGTTCGTCCGCGAGACCGGCTGGCCGCTGCACATCGAACGCGATGCGGCACGCCTGTACAAGCGCCCGGCCGACCTGAACGACGCCACCCGCGGGATGCCCGGCTACGAGCGCCGCCGCTATGTGCTGCTGTGCCTCGCCTGCGCGGTGCTGGAGCGTGCCGACCCGCAGATCACACTGCACGTGCTCGGCGACCGGCTGCTCGCCCTTGCCGCGGAACCGGCGCTGGCCGCGCTCGGCTTCGGTTTCCTCGAGATCGGCACCGTCACGCCGCGCCCGCAACCGGGCAACCCGCAGCCGCGGCTGTTCCGCATCCCGCAGGCACGGGCGATCATCAACCGCATGGGCTTCAACAACCTCGGCGTCGACTACCTCTGCGCGCGCGTGCGCGAGGCCGAGTACCAGGGCGTGCTCGGCATCAACATCGGCAAGAACAAGGACACGCCGAACGAGCGTGCGGTTGACGACTACCTGTTGTGCCTGGAGCGGGTGTACCCGCTGGCAACCTACATCACGGTCAACATCTCCTCGCCCAACACCAAAGGG
>JAKJFB010000206.1:5269-5508 GCA_022705125.1 Pseudomonadota bacterium | reverse complement strand
GGGGGGCGCGGTTGCCGTCGCCGAGGACGCCGGGGTGCGCTACGCGCGGCTGATGGCGGATGCCGAAAGCATCGCGGCGCACAACGAGCTGATCCAACGGCAGATCGGTTCGCAGCAATCGGAGCTCGCGGAGCTGCAGGGCCAGCTGGCTAGCCTTGATACGACCAGCGCGGAAATCGGCCCGCTGCTGGAGCGCATGTTCGCGAGCCTGGAGCAGTTCGTGGCGGCAGATGTACCGT
>JAKJFB010000206.1:0-5196 GCA_022705125.1 Pseudomonadota bacterium | reverse complement strand
GGGACTTCGCCGGCCGAGCGCTTCCGCCGACTCATGGAGGCTTACCAGATCGAGATGGAGTACGGGCGCACGTTGTCGGACTACAAGGGAACCCTGCCCGACGGGCGTGAGGCGGAATTCGTCCGGGTCGGCAGGCTTTCGCTGCTGTACCGCACGGTCGATGGGGCCGAGACGGGCTACTGGGATGCCGGCCAGAAACAATGGGTGATCGACAACGATTTCGGCAGTTCGGTAATCGAGGCCCTGCGCATTTCGCGCAAGGAAGTTGCTCCGGATCTCATCGAAGTGCCGGTGCCGGCACCGCAGGAGGTGCGGTCGTGATGAATCTGCGCGGATGGGTGCTGGGCTTAGCGGCACTGTGCTTGCTGGTTCCCGCGGTGGAAGCGACC
The DNA here is from genome assembly GCA_022705125.1 of Pseudomonadota bacterium. The sequence goes on along the minus strand of JAKJFB010000206.1, from coordinate 4,807 downwards.
GCGGCGGTCTCGATGGGCGATTTGCAGCGCCAGGCGCAGCAGATGCGCGAGCGCGAGGCCAAGATCTGGTCCCAGCGCGAGGCGGAGCAGCGCGCCGAAATGGCGAAGCAGGAGCAGATGGCCGCAGACGCGGTCGCACGACGCAATCGTGCGGAAGCCCGCAGCAATTCGCTGAGCGCTGAATTCGATCAGCGTTCCGAGCGCATCGAGGAGATGCGCGAGTTGTTGCACCAGTACCAGGGCAACCTGGGCGAGCTGTTCGGGGTGACGCGCCAGGTCGCAGGCGACTCCGCGACGGTGCTGAACCAGTCGCTGCTGACGGTGCAGTTCCCGGCGGCCGAAGGCGAAGAGAGCCGCGAGGAATTGATGCGCCGCATAGCGGCGGCGAAGGAGCTGCCGTCGTTCGCGGAACTCGAGCGGATGTGGTTCGAACTGCAGCGCGAAATGACCGAGAACGGCAAGGTCAGGCGTTTCACGGCGAACGTGAAACAGCCCGATGGCACGGTTGCGCCCGCGGAAGTGGTGCGGGTGGGTCCGTTCACGGCAGTATCTGACGGCAATTACCTCGCCTACGACTCGACGCAGAACATGCTGTCGGTGATGCCGCGCCAGCTCGGCCCGCGTCGTGCCGGCATCGCGGAAGACCTGCAGGAAGCGGCCGAAGGGCATGTCAAGGCCCTGGTCGATCCCTCGCGCGGGCCGCTTCTGGGCATGGTCGCGGAGCGCCCGAACATGATCGAACGCATCCAGCATGGCGAAGTGGTCGGTTACGTCATCGTGCTCGTGGGCCTGATCGGCGCACTGAACGCGATCGCGCAGTACATCTATCTGTTCGTCACGCGGGCTAAGGTGGCGGCGCAATTGCGCAACTTGTCGAATCCGAGCAAGAGCAACCCGCTCGGGCGCGTGTTGCTGGCATTCCGCGGTGACGGCAAGGAGCCCTCGAGCGCGGAGGTCGTGGAGCTGCGGTTATCGGAAGCGGTCCTGCGCGAGGTGCCGAAGCTGCAGCGCTTCCAGTCGTTCTTGCGCCTGCTGGTTGCGGCCGGTCCTCTGCTGGGCCTGGTCGGTACCGTTATCGGGATGATCATCACGTTCCACGCGATCACCTCCTCCGGGTCCAGCGATCCGAAGCTGATGGCGCACGGCATCGGCCAGGCGATGATCGCGACGGTGCTGGGTCTGGGCATCGCGATTCCGCTGCTGTTCATGAACCAGGGTTTGACGGCGTTGTCCAACGGGATCACGCAGATCCTCGACGAGCAGAGCCAGGCGTTGCTGGCTGACCAGCTCGCCGGCAGCGAATCACGCAAGGCCTGATACCAGGCCGGTGCGGAATCGGGAGGCGGAGCCGGCAACGGTTCCGCCTTTCGCGTTTCTGGCGCGGCGCATGACACGATTCCGCCCGTTGCTGTGCGAAATTGTCAGTTGCGGGTGCCGCCTGGCGTCATCGACGCATCGCTGCGGTGCTCTTAACATCCAGTGTCCGGATGAATCCGGACCTACGAATCGGTGTCCCGATAAATCCGGACCTGCGGACAGCTGTCCGGATAACCCCGCAAGGAATACAGGCAGCCCGATGGATACCTCCTTCACGCCCGCCCAGGACGCGCTGCGGCGCGAACTCGCCGATTACATGTCGGCACTGATGACGCCACAGCTCAGGTCCGAACTGGCGTTGCCCTACGGCACCGAGGGGGGCGGGCCGCTGTGGCGCGCCGCGCTACGACAGATGGGCCGTGACGGCTGGATCGGGCTCGGGTGGCCAACACAGTGGGGCGGCCGCGGTTTCGGGCCGATCGAACAGTACATCTTCATCGAGGAGGTGACGCGCTCGGGCTTTCCCTTTCCGTACCTGACCCCCGAGTCGGTGGGGCCGGCGATCGCGGAGTTCGCCAGTGACGAGGTGAAGCGCAAGGTGCTGCCCGGCATTCTCGGCGGCGAGCTGGTGATGGCGATCGGCTATACCGAGCCGCAGGCGGGCACGGATCTCGCGGCGCTCAGGACCCGCGCGGTGCGCGAGGGCGACCATTACGTGATCTCCGGCCAGAAGGTATTCACCTCGCTGGCGCATCTCGCGGACTACGTGTTCCTGGCGGTTCGCACCGGCGATCCCGCGACACACCCGCGCCACAAGGGCATCTCGATGCTGCTGGTGCCCACCGACAGCCCCGGCTTCTCGCGCACCCCGATCCACACGGTGGCGGACGGCGAGACCAACACCACCTACTACGACAATGTGCGCGTGCCGGCGAGCCACCTGATCGGCGCGGAGAACGGCGGCTGGCAGGTCATCACCAGCCAGCTGAACCGCGAGCGCCTGACGCTGATGAACCCGGGAACCGCGAGCCTGCTGTACACGCAGGTGCTCGAGTACGTGCAGGAGCACCGCGACGAGTCGGGACGCCGCCTGATCGAGCTGCCGTGGGTGCAGGGTGCGTTGGGACGCATCTACGCCGGGATGCGCGTGCTGCACCTCGCCTGCCGCAAGCAGGCATGGGCCATCGCGCAGGGCAATCCGCACCCGGCCGAGGCATCGGCGGTCAAGGTCTACGGCTATGAGTGCTTCCTGCAGTGCTACCGCCTGATGATGGAAGTGCTCGGACCGGATGCGGTGCTGCGACGCGGCTCGGCCGGCGCTCTGCTCGAGGGCCTGCCGGAGCAGATCTACCGCGCCGTGCCGGTCTACGGCTTCGGGGGCGGCGCCAATGAAATCCAGCGCGACCTGATCGCCCAGTTCGGGCTCGGTCTGCAGCGCGCCAAACGCTGAGCGGGGGAAAGCCATGGATTTTTCGCTGAACGAGATCCAGCAGGACAGCGCCTCCCTGGCGGAACAGATCCTGCGTGGTGCCTCGACGCCCGAACGGCTGAAGGCGCTGGAGGCGGGCGGCCAGCGCCTCGACCGCCAGCTGTGGGCGGAACTGGTGGACGCGGGGCTCGCGGCCGTCGCGATTCCGGAGGCGCGCGGCGGCGCGGGACTGGGCTTCTTTGAAACCTGCCTGGTGCTGGAGCAGGTGGGCAGGACCGTGGCCGCGGTGCCGCTCGCCGGCCACGGCGTCGGCCTGATGGCGCTGCACCACGCCGGCGCCGACGCGGCTCTCGATTGCCTGCTGGCGGGGCACGGCTGGCTTGCCGCCAGCGCCCGCACCGACGCGGGCAACAAGCTGCGCGCCGAGGGCGGGCGGCTGTGGGGCGAGCTGGGCGCGGTACCCTTTGCCGAAGGCAGCCAGTGCCTGCTGCTGCCGGCGCGCCGCGACGGCGCGTGGCAGCTGTTCCTGCTCGATACGGCGCAGCCGGGCGTGCGCTTCGAGGCGCAGCTGACCACGGCTCTCGAGCCGCGCGCGCGCGTGCACTTCGATGCCGTGGCCGCCACCGCGCTCGGCGACGGGGAGCTGGTGGAATGGCTGCGCGAGCGGATCATTGCCGCGACCTGCGCGGTGCAGACCGGCGTGCTCGGGGAGATGATCGCGATGAGCACGCGCTACGTCTCCGAGCGCGAGCAGTTCGGCGCGAAGATCGGCAGCTTCCAGGCGGTGAGCCACCGCATGGCGGACACGTACATCGACCTGATGAACCTGCGCCTGCTCGCCCAGTCGGCCGCCGCGATGCTCGATCGCCAGCCGCTCGCCACGCTGGAGGTGCTGGCGGCGCAGAGCTGGTGCGCCGAGGCCGGACACCGTGTCTCGGCGAGCTGCCAGCACGTGCACGGCGGCATGGGCCATGACCGCGACTACCCGCTGTGGCGCTACGCGGTCTGGTCCCGTCACAACGAGCTGGTGCACGGTGGCGTCAGCGAGAACTATGCCGCCATCGGCGCCGCGATCGCGGGCGCGCCGGCCGCGGCCGCGCTCTGAACCCGATCGTCACTGCAACCACGGAGAGGCCTCATGTCCACGATCGTGCAGATCCCGCTCGAAGACGGCATCCTCGAGCTGCGCCTGAACCGGCCGGAGCGGCTCAACGCGCTGAGCGAGGAACTGATCGGGGAGCTGACCGATATCCTGCGCGGGCTGAACCGCAACCGCGAGGTGCGTGTCGCGATCATCACCGGGGAGGGCAAGGGTTTCTGCGCCGGCGCGGACCTCAAGGCGGACTCCGCTCCGGGCGCGATTCCCGGCACCGAGGGCATGAGCCATCTGGGCTACGTCTACAAGTACCAGGAGTATCTCGCCGATCTGATGCTCGCCATCCACGAGTGCGACAAGCCGGTGATCGCCGCGATCAACGGCGCGGCGGTGGGCGGCGGCTTCGCGATCGCGCTGGCGAGCGACATTCGCATCGCCAGCGAGAAGGCGCGCTTCGGCGCCGTGTTCATCAAGACCGGGCTCTCGTCGTGCGACGTGGGCACCAGCTATTTCCTGCCGCGCCTGGTCGGTGCCTCGCTGGCGGCGGAGCTGATGCTGACCGGGCGCGTGTTCGGCGCGGCCGAGGCCGCGCGCATGAACCTGGTGTCGCGCGTCGTGGCGCCGGAAATGCTGCTCGAAAGCGCGCGGGAAGTGGCGCGTGCGATCGCGGCCAACAGCGAGTACGGCGTGTGGATGACCAAGAAGGGCCTGCGCGCCAACCTCGACGCGCCCAGCCTGCGCCACGCCATGGAACTGGAGAACCGTACCCAGGTGCTCGGCTGCTTCACCGGTTGCATGGAAGAGTCGATGCAGGCCTTCCAGGAGGGACGCGCGCCGCGCTGGAACAAGCTGTGAGCACGGCGGGTTCTGCATGCCCGTGTAGGGCGGTATTCATGCCGACTGTGCGCCCTGTCGGGCTGAAGAGGGTGTCGCAAACGCCATTGCATTGCGAGTGAGCGGCCTGG
>JAKJFB010000205.1 GCA_022705125.1 Pseudomonadota bacterium | reverse complement strand
TGCGTGTAGCACAGCGCCAGGCGCAGCAGGTGTCCGTGCTGCTCGAGTTCCCAGGTCATCACCTCGGCGCGCAGCCGCCACGCCGTGCCTGCGCACTGGACTACCGCCTTGTGCGTAGAGGTCCGGCCGCCGAGAACGAGCGGAATGCCGACCAGGCCATCCTTGCCGGTCATGGCCAGCTCGGCGGTGGCGCCGTTCTCGGTGGTGAACACCAGCGACACGATGCAGGAGGTGGGGAAGTAAACGAAGCCGAGCACGTCGCCCGGCTCGTAGAGCACATGGCCGAGCGGCAGGGTGACCTGTTCGAGGTCGTCCATCAGTCGCGCGCGCTCGTTGACCGGAAGGGCGGCGAGGATGCGGTTCTCGCCAGCGGCGGGCACCGGGGGCTCGGTCATCGGGGTCTCCTTTCAGTTGCCGTGTGCTGGCTTGCGCGGGGCGGTGGCCGGGGTGCACTGCCGAACAGATGCATGCAGCCTGAGTGGAATAATAGTTCACGAAAAAGGAAGGATGCTTCGGCAAGCCGCTCGTGGGGCAGGCCGGCGCAAAGGGTGTCGAAGGTAGCACGCGAATCTCGACCAACACGGAAACGCGGGTCGCCGCGCGTCCGGTTCGAGCTGGCGATACGGCTGGTCAACACCTCCGCGCTGAATGAACTGGCAGGGAAGTCGGCAGGCCTCGGGAAGCGCGCTCCTCATGACCTGTTGGCGGGTGCCGCTGCCGTCGTTCAACCCGGCAGTGTGCGCAGCCAGTCGCGCAGGATCTCGGTGACCTGCCCGGGCTGCTCGAGTGGCGAAAGGTGGCCGCAGTTCTCGATGACCTCCAGTTTCGCCCCGGGTATTGCCGCGACCAGTTCTTCGTGCACAGCGGGTGGCGTGATCACATCCTCGCGGCCGCAGATCACCAGGGTCGGGCACTTGATGCGGGCGAGGCCGGGGCGGCTGTCGCTGCGGCCGATGATGGCGCGTTCCTGGCGCACGAAAACCTCTTTTCCCAGTCCGTTTGCGGATGACTGGAACATGCCGCCGACCTCGGGCGTGCGTGGTCGGGGTGCGCCATGCGCGTCAGCAGGGTTTCGATGACGGTCTGGAACTTCGTTTCGGCGAGATCGACGAGCTTCTTGCGCGCGGCGGTGGCTTCGCGCGTCTCGGGGTGCGCGCTCGTGCTCACGAGGACCAGCGCGCGGACGCGTTCGGGTGCCTGACGCATGATCTCCAGCGCGACGTAGCCGCCCATCGACAGGCCGACGAGCACGAACTGTCCATCGGGTGCAGAGGCGAGGGTGTCGGCGGCAAGCTGGCCGATCGTGTCAGCGCCGGTGAGGTCTGCGATGGTGATGCCGGCAACGTCTGCAAGCGCGTCGGCCTGTTGCTCGAACAGGCTCGCGTCGTTGAGTAGTCCGGGCAAAAGGACCGGTTGGGATTCTTGATGGTGGTTCTCCTCCGACGGTGAGTGCGAAAGGCGAAATGCGGAACGCGAGACGCGGAATGCACGCGCTGCCGCGCCGGCTAAACCCCCCAGACGACGGGCGCGCCTTCTGCCAGCGCGCGCTCCATGAGCTCGAGCATCGGCACCGCACGCTGACCGAATTCGACGCGCTCGTCGAGCTCGTCGTCCCCGCTGGCCACCTCCTTGCCGGCGTTGTCGGCCGCTGCGAGCGGCTGGGTCTTGTCGGCAGCAATGGCCGCCCGAACGCTGTCGATGGCGGCTGGAAGCTGGTCCACCGTGATGATCCCGGTGGCCTCGTCCGGGGCCTTGCCGATGCAGCGCAGGAAATCCTTCGCGGCCGTCTCGAACATCAGCACATCATTGCTTGCTGCGGACTTGAACTTGATCAACATGACCGTTTGCCTCATGACAGGGCACCCTCCGCCGCTGGGTGCAGACGGGGGGCGCGTGGTTCTCGATGGGCACTCAGTGGGTCAGCTCATCCCTGTGCTGCTGGGTGCCGTAGTACGAATGGATGGTGCTTGACCACGCGGGGTCGGCCATGTTCGGCCACTTGCCCTTGTCGAAGCCGGGCGCCTCGCTGAGGCGATCCTTGGCGACGTTGAGCACGAAACGCATGTTCTCGGTGTCGAGCTTCAAGGCGCTCCATGGTACGGCGAAGAGCTTCTCGCCCATTCCCAGGAAACCGCCGAAGGACAGCACGGCGTAAGCGATGCGGCCGTTGTGCACTTCCAGCATGATCTCCTTGATTTCGCCGACGTTTTCGTCGTCGTGGTTCACCACCTCATTGCCGATCAAGGTATCTGCGCCCATCAGGTGCGGACCCGGTCCGGTTTCCATGTCGGGCCCCAGTGTGGTCGGGGCGATGGCTTTGTACATCCCGTAATTGTCGCGTTCTTCGTCATTCATCTCAGCTCCTGGCAGTGCATGGGGTCAAACAGCGTGGCGTCAGGCGGGCTTCTTGACGGCGTCCTTGATGTCTTCCTTCAGGTCACCATAGTCGGCCTGGACCTCGCCGACCACCTGGTCGACCTTGCCTTCCGCTTCCAGGCTTTCGTTGCCGACCACCTTGCCGGTGACTTCCTTCACCTTGCCGGTCGCTTCCTTGATCCGGCCCTTGACTTGATCCTTGTTCATGCGCGTCTCCTTGCTGCTGGGTTGGCCTTTCGGCGCCGCTGCGGGGACGGTGCCGGGCAGCGGGTTCATGCAGGATGTGCGTATCCATGAGCGCGGTCTGTACGTCAGGGCACATAAGCCGCGGTCGAAATTTCCGGGCTCGCCCTCGTCCCGTGCGTGCGCCGTCGAACAGATGCATGCCGACATGAGGAATACAAGTTCAACTGGACACGCGTCGCGCTGCGGGTCTTTTTCCACAGCGCACACCGATCGGCGGTATCAGCAGCAGAGGAGTGACATGGTGCGGCTACTGGCACACGATCCACGCCAGAACCAGATTCTGGCGGCGCTTCCAGCGCGCGACTACGCGCGGCTGGTGGGGGAGCTCGAGCGTGTCACCCTGGTGCCGGGCGTGCTTCTCCACGCGCCCGGTGCGCCCTTCGAGTTCGCGTACTTTCCCACCACCGCCATCGTGGCGCTGATCCTCGCCAACGACAGCGGCGCGTCGGCCGAGTTGGCGATGACCGGCAAGGACGGCCTGGTCGGCATCCCGCTGGTGCTCGGGGGCGTGAGCACGCGCTTTGCGATGACGGTGCAGAGCGGGGGCGAGGCCTGGCGCCTGCCCGCCGAGGTGATTGCCCGCGAACGCGACCGGGGCGGCACGCTGCAGCGTCTGTCGCTGTGCTATGCCCAGGCGCTGATGACGCAGATGGCGCACAGCATCGTCTGCAATCGCCACCACCTGGTTGACCGCCAATTGTGTCGCTGGCTGTTGTCCAGCCTGGATCTGCTGCCGGGCAATCAGCTCGATGTCACCCAGGAGGTGATCGCGCACATGCTCGGCGTGCGCCGCGAGGCGGTCACCGAGGCGGCGGGCAAGCTGCAGGCCGAAGGCCTGATCCGCTATCGACGCGGCCACATCACGGTGAATGATCGCGCCGGCCTCGAGGCGCGCACCTGCGAGTGTTACCGCGCGGTGCGAACGGAGTGCGATCGCCTGTTCGAGGCTCAGGCCGCCTCGAAGTGCTCCAGCATCAACTGCACGCTCGACACACCGCGGAACTCGTTGATCCCCAGGCGGTAGGCCGCGTGGATCTGCTCCGGGGCGCCACCGGCGTGGTTGAACTGGATCGCCTCGTAGCGCGCGGTGTTGCGGCACAGATCGAGCTTGAGGTGCTTGTCCTTCAACAGGCGCTGGCGCTCGACGCGGAAGACGTCGTCGAACAGCGGCGCCGGAAAGCCCTGGCCCCAGATCTCGTTGTCGAGCATGCGCGCGGCGTCGAGCGCGAAGTAGCCGGATTCGAGGCTGCCGTCGGTATCGATGCGGCGCTCGAGCTGGGCGGGCTCGAGCAGTTCGCCGACGACCTCCTCGAAGGCCGCGTCGAAGCGTGCGAGTTCCGATTCGCGGATGGTCAGGCCGGCCGCCATGGCGTGGCCGCCGAAGCGCACGATGAGGTCGGGCTGGCGCTTGGCGACGAGGTCGAGCGCGTCGCGCAGGTGCAGGCCGGGGATCGAGCGCCCGGAGCCCTTGAGTTCGCCGTCGCTCGCGCGCGCGAAGGCGATGGTGGGGCGGTGCAGCCGCTCCTTGATGCGGCCGGCGACGATGCCGATCACACCTTGGTGCCAGTCGGGTTCGAAGAGCGCCACGGTGGCGCGGTTGCCGGCGTCGAAACCCGCCAGGCGGGCGAGCGCTTCTTCCTGCATGCCGGCCTCGATGCTGCGGCGTTCGCGGTTGAGCTTGTCGAGCTCCTGGGCGATGTTCATCGCCCGGCCGGGGTCGTCGGTGATCAGGCACTCGATGCCCAGGCTCATGTCGGAGAGTCGCCCGGCCGCGTTGAGGCGAGGGCCGATCATGAAGCCGAGGTCCATCGTGCTGGCGCGCGCCGGGTCGCGCCCGGCGAGCCCGAACAGCGCGCGGATGCCGGGCTGCAGGCGCCCGGCGCGCATGCGCGCGAGGCCTTGCGCGACCAGGATGCGGTTGTTGCGGTCGAGCTTGACCACGTCGGCCACGGTGCCGAGCGCGACGAGGTCGAGCAGCTCGGCAAGGTTGGGTTCCTTGGCGCCGGCGAAGGCGCCGCGCTCGCGCAGTTCGGCGCGCAGCGCGAGCATCGTGTAGAACATCGCGCCCACGCCGGCCAGCGCCTTGCTCGGGAAGTCGCAGCCGGGCTGGTTGGGGTTCACGATCACGTCGGCTTCGGGCAGCACGTCGCCGGGCAGGTGATGGTCGGTGATCACCGTGGCCATGCCATGGGCGCGCGCGGCGGCGATGCCCTCGACGCTGGCGATGCCATTGTCGACGGTGATCAGCACGTCGGGCTCGAGGCGCGCGGCGATCTCGACCATGGCCGGGGTGAGGCCGTAGCCGAGCGTGACGCGGTCCGGCACGAGGTAATGCACGTCGGCACCGAAGGCGCGCAGCGCGCGCACGCCCACCGCGCAGGCGGTGGCGCCGTCGCAGTCGTAGTCGGCGACGATGACCATGCGCGCGCCGGCCTCGATGGCGTCGGCGAGCAGGATCGCGGCTTCCGCCGTGCCGGTGAGCGCCTCGGGCGGCAGCAGGTTCTTCAGGCTGGTGTCGAGCTCGTCGGCGCGCGCGATGCCGCGCGCGGCGTAGAGGCGGGCGAGCAGCGGATGCAGGCCGGCATCGGCGAGGCGGGCGAAGGCTTGCTGCGGGATGGAGCGGGGCTGGATTCGGGTCATCGGTCGAAGAAAGCTTATAGGTGGCCGGCATTCATGCACAAGCCGCGGCGCATCGGCGGGCTGCAATCGCGGCTCGCGCCGCTCCTACAGAACGTGTCGCGCATCCGGGCTGCCGCAGGAGCGACGCAAGTCGCGATCATCGGCCTTGCGGTCGGCGCCGCACATCCGGAGCCGCTGCAATCGCGGCTCGTGCCGCTCCTGCGGAAAGCGCCGCGCATCCGGAGCCGCGGCAATCGCGGCTTGCGCCG
>JAKJFB010000204.1 GCA_022705125.1 Pseudomonadota bacterium | reverse complement strand
GCGCCCTGCGCGCCACCATTCGCGCAGCACGTAGACAGACACACCGAGGAGGTGGCGCATGCGCTCGATCCGGCTGGTTGTCGTATTGGCCCTCGGCGTTGCCTGCTTCGCCGCCACGCCGCGCGAGGGCTGCGCGGACGCCTTCTCGCCCGACGCTTACTACCGCCTGCGCATGGACCTGTTCGCGGCGACGCCGCTGGGTGCCGGTGACATCGTGTTCCTCGGCGACAGCATCACCGAGGGCGCGGAGTGGAGCGAGCTGTTCCCGGACCTGCCGGTGCGTGACCGCGGTATCAGCGGCGACACCACGGCCGGCGTGCTCGCACGGCTCGATACGGTCACCGCATCGCGGCCCGCGGCGGTGTTCCTGCTGATCGGCACCAACGAGCTGGCCCCGTCGCTCGATCCGGCGCCGAGCCTCGCGCGCCAGCGCGAGATTCTCGAGCGCATCCGCCGCGAGTCGCCGGATACGCGGGTCTTCGTGCAGAGCCTGCTGCCGCGCGCGGGGACCTATCGCGAACGCGTCGAAAGCTACAACGATGCGCTGCGCGGCATCTGCCGCGAGGCGGGAGTCGGCTTCATCGATCTCTATCCGGCCTTCCTCGCGCCCGACGGCTCGCTGCGCGACGAGCTCACCTTCGACGAGCTGCACCTCAGCGGCGCGGGCTACCGTCACTGGCGCGAATTGCTGCGCCCGTACCTGCAAGCCGTGGGTCCGGCTTCGGCCGGACATTGAGACCGGCAAGAGTCCGCATGAATGCGGACCCGCGTCTATTTTGTCCGCCTGTAAGCGGACGTGCGTGGCGCTGCGGTTATCATCCTCCCCCATGAGCGAATCCGTGCCCGATACCCTGGTGCTGCTGTGCCGTCCCGGCTTCGAGAAGGACTGCAGCGCGGAGATCATCGACAGTCTTGCCCGCACGGGCGTCGCGGCGTGGTGTCGCGCCGAGGCGGGCACCGGGCTGGTGGAGGTGCGCTCGGGCGGGGACTGGGACGCGCGCAGCGCGCTGGCCGGGATCCGCTTCGATGAACTGGTCTTCGCGCGCGACTGGCTCGCGGGCCGGGTGCTCGAGGACCTGCCGGTCGGCGATCGCATCGCGCCGCTGCTGGCGGCAGCGCGCGCGCTCGGGCCGTTCGCGGACTGCTGGCTGCAGCATGTCGATACGGAGGAGGGGCGCTCGGTCGGCAAGCTGTGCACCCGGCTGCAGGCGCGCCTCGAGGGAGCGCTCGGCTCAGAGCAACTGCTGGCAAGGCGCGCGACCATGCGCCTGCACGTGCTGTTCCTCTCGGGCAGCAAGGCATTCGTCGGGGTCTCGCCCGTGGCCAACGGGGCGCGCTGGTCGATGGGTATCCCGCGCCTGCGCCTGCCGGGGGCGCCCAGCCGCTCGGCGGCCAAGCTGGAAGAGGCATTGCTGTATTTTCTGGGTGACGAGGCCGAGCGTCTGCTGCGCAGCGGCATGAGCGCGGTGGACCTCGGTGCGGCGCCCGGCGGCTGGACCTGGATACTGGCACGGCGCGGGCTCGCGGTGACCGCGGTCGATCGCGGCGCGCTCAGCCCGCAGGCGCAGCACGCGGGCGCGGTGCGTCACCTCGCGCAGGACGCCTTCCCGTTTCGCCCCGCGCATCCGGTCGACTGGCTGGTCTGCGATATCGTCGACAAGCCGGCGCGGGTGGCGGAGCTGATCGAGCGCTGGTTCCTGAACGGCTGGTGCCGCCAGGCGATATTCAACCTCAAGCTGCCGATGAAGCAGCGCTACCGCGACGCCGCGCTGATGCTCGCGCGCATCGTCGCGGAACTGGAGGACGGCGGTGGCCGCGTTGCCTGCACGGCGCGCCAGCTCTACCACGACCGCGAGGAGATCACGGTCTGGCTGCGCCGGATCTGAGCGCGCGTGCAACGTTGCGTGCGTTGCGCCAGGCGGGCGCGTGGCCGATACTTGCGCCCTTTTTTCGCGGAGCCAGGACCATGCAGATCGCCAGCGGAACCGTCGCCAGCTTCCACTACACCCTGCGCGCCGAGGACGGCGCCGAGATCGAGAACTCGCGTAACGGCGAACCGGTCGTCTACCTGCACGGGCACGGCAACATCCTGCCGGCGCTCGAGCAGCAACTCGCGGGCCACGCGGCCGGGGATACGCTCTCGGTCACGCTGGAACCGGAGCAGGCCTACGGCGTGCGCCGCGCCGACTCGATCCAGCGGGTACCGCTGAAGCACCTGCACGCGCAGGGCCGGCTGCGCCCGGGCATGGTGGTCGCGGTGGAGACCGAGCACGGCGCACGCCAGGTCACGGTGCTGAAGGTCGGCAAGTTCAATGCCGACGTAGACACCAACCATCCGCTCGCCGGACGCACGCTCGGCTTCGAGATCGAGGTGCTGGAGGTGCGCGCGGCGAGCGAGGAGGAGATTGCCCACGGCCACGCGCACGGCGCGGGCGGGCATCACCATTGATTGTCCGCTCGTAACGCAGGCCCGCGGTTTGCCGCGCGGCCTCCCGGGGCGCCGGCATGCCGGCTTCGCGGCCGCGCAGATCGAGGCTCTGCACGGCGAGGTGCTCCTCACTGCGAGGGCGGGTCGCTCAGCAGGCGGGTGTATTCGTCGGCACGCAGCGCGTCCTCCAGTTCCTGCCGGCATCCACGCCCAGTTCGCTCAAGGCCGCGAGGCCGAATTGCAGGCTGTACTCGATGGTCTCCGGCACCGCGCGCAGCACGCCGTGCGCGCGCAGCGTGTGCGCCTGCGCGGGGTCGTGGGCGCGCGCGATCACGCGCGCCTGCGGCACCAGCTGGCGGATTGCGATCAGGGCGCGCTCGGTCGCGCCGGCGTCGTTCAGCGTGATCAGCACCAGCGCGGCACGGTCCACGCCGAGCGCGCGCAGGATTTCCGCGCGGCTGCAATCGCCGTAGAACACCTGCTGTCCGCGCTGGCGCGCCTGCTCGATCGCCTCGCTGTCGAGATCGGTAGCAATCCAGCGCTGGCCCGCCGCATCCAGCAGCCGCGCGACCTGGTGGCCCACGCGCCCGAAGCCGCAGATGATCACCTGGCCGTGCGCGGCCTCGTGATCGGCGGCGTTCGGGGCGTGGCTGGCCTGGGCCGTGCGCGGCATTGCTCCCGCGAGGCGCCGCCCGAGCAGGTCCGCCAGCGGTGTGAGCAGCATGCTGAAAACCACCACCTGGTAGAGCATCTGGCGCTCGGCGGCGCTGATGAGGTTCTCGCCCGCGGCCAACGCGAACAGGATCAGGGCGAATTCCCCGGTCTGCGACAGCAGCAGCGCGCCATGCAGCGCCTCGCCGGCAGGGATCCTGAACGTCCTCATGACGCCGAAGGTGACCAGGGTCTTGACGGCCATCAGCGCCAGCGCGATCGCGAGCAGCATCAGCCCGTGCTCGAGCACGGCCTGGCGCTCGATGGACATGCCCACGGTCATGAAGAACAGCCCGAGCAGGATGCCGCGAAAGGGCTGGATGTCGGCGACCACCTGGTGACGGAACGGCGAGTCCGCGAGCAGCACCCCGGCGAGAAAGGCCCCCATCGCGAGCGACATGCCGGCGTGCTCCATCAGCCACGCCGCGCTCAGCACCAGCAGCAGCGCCACTGCGACCAGGGTGTCGGCGTTGCGCTGCGCGGCGAGGAACGGCAGCACGCGCCGCCACACCAGGCGACCGAGCAGCAGCACGGCGGCAAGCATTGCGAGCCCCTCGAGCACGCCGGCGGGTGAAAACGCCGCCTCGGTGCCACCCCTGCCCAGCAGGTAGACCAGCATGAGCAGCGGGGCCACGGCCACGTCCTGCAGCAACAACACCGCGAAGGTGACGCGCCCGCGCTGGCTGGAGAGCTCGCCGCGCTCGGAGAGCAGCTGCACCACTATCGCGGTCGAGGAGAGCGCCAGCGCGAGCGCGGTCACGGTCGCGGCCGGCAGCGCCATGCCGCCCCACGACAGCAGGACGGCGATGGCCACGGCGCACAGCAGCAGCTGGCCGCTGCCGAGCCCGAAGACCAGGCGACGCATCACCCAGAGGCGGGCCGGGCGCAGCTCGATGCCGATCGAGAACAGCAGGAACACCACGCCGAATTCCGCCACCTTGCCGATCAGCTCGTACTCGGCGACCCAGCCGAGCAGCGGCGGCCCCACGATCAGGCCCGCGACCAGGTAACCGGGCACGGAGCCGAGCCCGAGCCGGGTGAGCAGCGGCACCACGATCACGATGGCGCCGAGCAGGACCAGCGTCTGCAGCAGGAAGTCGGGGTGCATCAGCGGGTTCTTCGCCGCGGCCTCATGCGCCGCGCCGCTTGCGCCCGGGGCTCAGCAGCACCGTGGCGCGGGTCGAGGACTGGCCGAAGCGTGCCATGCGCGTGAACGCGGCACGGTCGATCGGGACGTGGGCCTTGTCGGTGTCGCTCTCGCCGCGCTCGGTCTTGATGTCGGGGTCGTGGATGTAGACGAAGTCGCTGTCGATCGCCGCGACCACCACCCAGTGGGGCGCCTTCTCGCGCGTGAGGCGCCAGGAGCTGATCAATACGACCGGCACGATGCGCCTGGCGAGGCAGGTCGCCATCTGCTCGACCGTGAGCGGCTGGTAGCTGATCGGGATGCCGGCTGCGAGCACCTGCTGGTGGTAGTCCTCATGGACCACTCCGAGCACCTGGCGCTTGCGCTCGTCGCGCAGGCCGTCGATGAACAGCACGCGGTCGTCGTTCAGGAACAGTTCGGCATTGAAGCCGCGCCGCTGCGCCGCCAGCGCCAGCCCGTGCGGCCCGCAGCCGCCGTGCCCGGAGGTCATGAAGATCGTGGTCGCCTCGCGCCACAGCCGCAGTTCCTCGCGCTGGTCGACAGGCGCCTGCGGGTCGATCGCGCGCATCGCCATCAGCAGGCAGGCCGGGCCGCAGGTGAACGGCGTGGTCTGGCCGTAGTAGGGGACGAACAGGTCCGAGCGCGCGCCGCTGTAGAAGCGGATGCGTTTCTCGAAGCGCAGCGCCTCCTGGTCATCCTCGTAGTAGTGCGGGATGGTGCCGAACAGGCGGTAGCCCAGCTTGCGGTAGAGCCGGATCGCGGGCTCGTTGTCGCGGCGCACCTCGAGGCGCAGGTAGGCGCAGCCGCGCTCGCGCACGGCCTCCTCGCCGGCGCGCATCAGCGCCTCGGCAATGCCGCGCCCGCGCGCGGACGCATCGACGCAGATCGAGTAGAGGCGGGCGAGACGGGTGCCGCGGTGCTTCAGCAGCAGGACGTAGCCGGCCAGCCCGGTCTCGATGTCGGCGACCAGCAGGAAGTCGGTGTCGTTGTGCAGGAAGCGGCGGAAGCTGCGCCGGCTGATGCGGTCGGTGTCGAAGGATTCCTCTTCGAGACGCACCAGTGCGTCGAGGTCCTCGAGCGTTGCCTCGCGCAGCCGGGGAGCGGCACCGGGACGCGTGGCCGGCACGGGTATATGCTCCGGCGCCTCGGCTGTCATGCGGTCGCTCCCTTGCGGCATTCACTGCGCGCAGTCTAGCGGCGTGCCGCGGTGCAGGCAAAACCGTGAATTTGATCCGCGGCCGCTGT
>JAKJFB010000203.1 GCA_022705125.1 Pseudomonadota bacterium | reverse complement strand
AGTTGCCGTCCTTGCGCACCAGGGATTCGGCCGCGAGCCGCCGGGCCAGCGTGCCGGGCGTGATCTCGGGCGCGCGCTTGAGATGCAGTTGCACATCGCCGGCGAGCGGTCGCACATCGCTCATCAGCTCGCGAAAATCCTGGTCCTCGGACGTGTTTTTCTGCATCCCCGGTTCCCCTGTCCGGCGCCCGCGCGGGCCGTGCCGGCGGCACCTGCCGTGGCGGCGCAGTATACGCGCAATCCGCGCCGCGGATGCCGGGCATGAGCCATCGAAATGGCTGAATTGCCGGGTGCTTGCCGCTACACTGACAGCCCGCTGCCGTGCGCCACCTGCGACAATGCGAGGCCTCGATGACAACAAGAGCGGAGGAAACCCGATGTTGGGTCTGATCATGAACAGGCAGCTGACGATCACCTCGATCCTGGAGCACGCGCGCAAGTTCCATGGCGACGCCGAAGTCGTGTCGGTCACGGCCGACCAGCCGCTGCACCGTTACACCTATCGCGAGGCCTTCGCGCGCAGCGCGCGGCTGGCCAATGCGCTGGCGCGCCTCGGTATTCGCCCGGGCGAGCGCATCGGCACGCTGGCCTGGAACGACTACCGCCACCTTGAGGTCTACTTCGCGACTTCCTGCGCGGGCTTCGTGTGCCACACGATCAACCCGCGCCTGTTCCCGGAGCAGATCGAATACATCGTCGAGCACGCCGAGGACCGCTGGATCTTCGTCGACCCGGCCTTCGTGCCGCTGCTGGAAGCGCTGAAGCACCGGCTCGGCTGCGTCGAGGGTTTCGTGATCCTCGGGCCGGCGGGCGCGGCGGCGAACACCACGCTGCGCAATGCCGTCGACTACGAGACGCTGATCGCCGGCGAGCCCGATACCTTCGACTGGCCGGCACTCGACGAGAACAGCGCCTGCGCGATGTGCTACACCTCCGGCACCACGGGAAATCCCAAGGGAGTGGTCTACAGCCATCGCGCGCTCGTACTGCACACCTACGCCTGCCTGATGCCCGACGTGATGAGCCTCTCGGCGCGCGAGGTCGTGATGCCGGTGGTGCCGATGTTCCACGTCAACGCCTGGAGCATCCCCTACGGCGCCGCCGCGGTCGGCGCGAAGCTGGTGTTCCCGGGTCCGAAGATGGGCGACGGCGAGACGCTGCAGCGGCTGATCGAGGGCGAGGGCGTCACGGTGACGGCCGGCGTGCCCACGGTCTGGCTCGCGCTGCTGACGCACCTGGACCGGACCGGCAAGCAGGTTCCCTCGCTGCGGCGGGTGATCGTCGGCGGCTCGGCCTGCCCGCGTACGATCATGGAGGAGTTCGAGCGCAAGCATGGCGTGCACGTGCACCATGCCTGGGGCATGACCGAGATGAGCCCGATGGGGACCTTCAATTCTCCGAGCGCGGATTTCGACACGCTGAGCAGCGAGGAGCAATGGGCGCAGCGCCTGCGCGTCGGGCGGCCCGTCTACGGGGTGGAGGTCAAGATCGTCGACGCCGCGGGCAAGGAACTGCCCTGGGACGGTGTATCCTTCGGCGCGCTCAAGGTGCGCGGGCCGTGGATCTGTGCGGAGTACTTCCGCATCGGCAAGGGCGATGCGCACGACGACGAGGGCTGGTTCGAGACCGGCGATGTCGCGACCATCGACCGGCGCGGCTACGTCGCGATCACCGACCGCACCAAGGACGTGATCAAGTCCGGCGGCGAGTGGATCAGCTCGATCGATCTCGAGAACACCGCGGTGGCGCACCCGGCCGTGGCCGAGGCGGCGGTGATCGGCGCGTATCATCCGCGCTGGGACGAGCGGCCGCTGCTCTGCGTCGTGTTGCATCCGGGTGAACAGTTGACGCGCGAGGATATGCTCGCGTGGTTCGAGGGCAAGGTCGCGAAGTGGTGGGTTCCCGACGACGTGGTCTTCGTCGACGGACTCCCGCACACTGCAACGGGCAAGTTGAGCAAGAAGGATCTGCGCGAGCGCATGAAGGATTACCGCTTCCCGTAGGTCGCCATTCATGGCGACGGGTGCCCTGCCGGCGGCTGCAGTCGCCATGAATGGCGACCCACGGGTCGACGGCAGCACCCGGGCATGCACACAGATGAATCTGGTCTTGTAACGGAGAGACGATATGAGCGATTACAAAGCCCCTGTCACGGAGATCGCCTTCGTGCTGGATGAGCACGCCGGCATGGCAGGAATCGCCGCGCTGCCGGGGCTGGAGGAAGCGACCCCCGATGTCGTGCAGGCGGTGCTGGAGGGCGTGGCCAAGCTGACCGAGGAGGTGATCGCGCCGCTCAACTGGCCGGGCGACCGCCAGGGCACGCGCATCGAGAACCGCGCCGTGGTGCAGGCCGACGGTTTCAAGGAGGCCTACTGGCAGTACGTCGAGGGCGGCTGGGGCAGCCTGCCGTTTCCGGCCGAGCTCGGCGGGCAGGGCATGCCCGTGGTGCTCGCCACCGCGGTGCTCGAGATGGTCCAGTCGGGCGGCATTGCCTTCGGCCTGTGCCCGCTGCTCACCCAGGGCGCCACCGATGCGATCCTCGCCCACGGCAGCGATGAACTGAAGCGCACGTACCTGCCGAAG
This sequence comes from Pseudomonadota bacterium, assembly GCA_022705125.1. The sequence continues at coordinate 2,953 of JAKJFB010000203.1, read as the reverse complement.
ATGATCTCGGGCGAATGGACCGGCACCATGAACCTCACCGAACCGCAGGCGGGCTCCGATCTCGCCGCGGTTGCGGCACGCGCGCAACGCGACGGGGATCATTACCGCATCTTCGGCAACAAGATCTTCATCACCTGGGGTGACCACGGGATGACGGAGAACGTGATCCACCTGGTGCTCGCACGCCTGCCCGACGCGCCGCCGGGCGTGAGAGGCATCTCGCTGTTCCTGGTCCCGAAGTTCCTTGTGAATGCCGACGGCAGCCCGGGCGCGCGCAACGACGTCTACCCGGTCTCGGTCGAGCACAAGCTCGGCATTCACGCCAGCCCGACCTGCGTGATGGGCTTCGGCGACGACGGCGGCGCCATCGGCTACCTGGTCGGCGAGGAGGGCAAGGGCCTCGCCTGCATGTTCACGATGATGAACCACGCGCGGCTCTCGGTGGGGCTGCAGGGGGTGGCGGTCTCCGAGCGATCGCTGCAGCGCGCCGTGGCCTTCGCGCGCGAGCGGGTACAGGGCGCGGTGGCCGGACAGCCCGGGCGTGCCCCGATCGTCCATCACCCCGACGTGCGGCGCATGCTGCTGCAGATGAAGGCGCTGACCGAGGCCGGGCGCGCGCTCGCCTACGTCGCGATGGGCAGCCAGGACCGCATCCATCATTCGCCCGATGCCGCCGAGCGAGCGTTCCACGAGGAACGCATCGCGCTGCTCACACCGATCGTGAAGGGCTGGTGCACGGAAATGTCGATGGAGATCACCTCGCTCGGCGTGCAGGTGCATGGCGGCATGGGTTTCATCGAGGAGACGGGCGCCGCGCAGCACCTGCGCGATGCGCGCATCCTGCCGATCTACGAAGGCACCAACGGCATCCAGGCGCTGGATCTGGTGGGGCGCAAGTTCCTGCGTGACGGCGGTGCCGGGATGAAGTCGCTGCTCGCCGAGATGCGCGGCGTCGCGACGGCGCTCGGCGCGGGCGCGCTCGCCGACATCGGGACGCGGCTCGCGCGCGCGATCGATGCGCTGCAGGATGCGGCCGACTGGATCCGCGCGAATGCCGATGCCGCCGGCGTGGTGCCGGGCGCGGCGGCATACAACTTCCTGATGCTCGCGGGCACCGTGGCCGGTGGCTGGCAATCGGGCGTGGCGGCGCTGGCCGCGCAGCGCCGGCTCGCGGCGGGTGCCGACAACGCGGACTTCCTGCGCGCCAAGCTGCTCACGGCGCGCTTCTACGCCGAGCAGATCCTGCCGCGCGCGCAGATGCATGCCGAGGCCGTGCAGGCCGGTGCGCAGACGATCATGGCCTTCGACGAGGCGATGTTGTAGGTCGCCATTCATGGCGACATGTGCATTCGGCCAGGCACCCGTCGGCATGAATGCCGACCCACACCAGAAGGAGTGATGACGATGCAACGCTGCGAACAGTTCTACATCAACGGTCAGTGGGTCGATCCGGTCGAGCGCCGCACGCTGGAGGTGATAAACCCGGCCACCGAGCAGCCGATCGCGACAATTGCGCTGGGCTCGGCGGCGGACGTCGACAAGGCCTGCACGGCCGCGCGTGCTGCATTCCCGGCGTATTCGCGCACCTCGCGCGCCGAGCGCATCGCGCTGCTCGAGCGCATCATCGCGGGCTACCAGGCGCGCTATGGCGAATTCGCCGCGGTCATCTCGCAGGAGATGGGAGCGCCGATCACGCTCGCGACCAGGGCCCAGGCGGCCATGATCGTCGGGCATTTCAGCGCCGCGCTGCAGGTGCTGAAGGAATTCCGCTTCGAGGAGGACATCGGGACCACGCGCGTGTTGCGCGAGCCCATCGGCGTGTGCGCGTTCATCACGCCGTGGAACTGGCCCGCGAACCAGATCGCCTGCAAGGTGGCCCCGGCACTCGCCACCGGCTGCACCATGGTGCTGAAGCCGAGCGAGATCGCGCCGCTCGACGCGTACCTGTTCGCGCAGGTGCTGCACGATGCCGGCGTGCCGCCGGGCGTGTTCAACCTCGTCAACGGCGACGGTCCCGGCGTGGGCAGCGCGCTGGCCGCGCACCCGGAAGTCGACATGGTCTCGTTCACCGGTTCCACGCGCGCGGGCATCCAGGTGGCGAAGAACGCCGCCGACACGGTCAAGCGCGTGTGCCAGGAACTCGGCGGCAAGTCGGCCAACATCCTGCTCGACGATGCGGACTTCCAGAAGGCCGTGACGCGCGACGTGCTCGGCTGCTTCAGCAACAGCGGCCAGTCCTGCAACGCGCCCACGCGCATGCTGGTGCCTGCAGCGCGTCTCGACGAGGTCAAGTCGATCGCGCGCGCCGCCGCCGCGATGGTCAAGGAAGGCGACCCGCAGGCGGAAAGCACCACGATGGGCCCGGTGGTCAGCAAGGCGCAATACGACAGGATCCAGCGCCTGATACAGGCCGGCATCGACGAGGGCGCGGAACTGGTCTGCGGCGGCACCGGCAAGCCCGAGGGGCTGGAGACCGGCTACTACGTGAAGCCCACGATTTTTGCCAACGTGCGCAACGACATGACCATCGCGCGCGAGGAAGTCTTCGGGCCGGTGCTCGCGATCCTGCCCTACCGCGACGAGGCCGAGGCGATCCGCATCGCCAACGACACCGTCTACGGGCTGTCGGGCTACGTCACCTCGGCGAGCATCGAGCGCGCGCGCAACGTGGCGGCGCAATTGCGTACCGGCATGGTGCACCTGAACGGCGCCTCGACCGACATCGCCGCGCCCTTCGGCGGCTACAAGCAGTCGGGCAACGGCCGCGAGTGGGGCGAGCACGGCTTCCACGACTTCCTCGAGACCAAGGCGGTGATGGGATTCAACCCGGGCTGATGCCGGGGCCCCTGCGCGCATCGGCCTGCCCGCGTGGGTCCGCATTCATGCGGGCATCACACCGTGGGTCCGGCTTCAGCCGGACAATGTCCGCATGAATGCGGACCCACGGGTTTGC
>JAKJFB010000202.1:5282-5572 GCA_022705125.1 Pseudomonadota bacterium | reverse complement strand
TGATCTTCATCAGCAGCGCAAGCATGGATCCCCCGTTTTCTTCATTCGCACGCGCCCTGCCAGGACGCGGCCCTCCGATGACGATAGCAAGCACGATGCCAGGTCACGGCGCGTGTGGGCGTCTCCGCTCGGCCTCCTGGGGGCACGTCTGACGGCGCGCCTCTATCCCGCGCCCGGGGCACGCCGGTTTCCGTAGGAGCGGCGCAAGCCGCGAACAGGGCCACGCAGGGACCGACGCGGGCGCCCCCCGGATCACCGCCGCATTCGCGGCTTGCGCCACTCCTGCACGA
>JAKJFB010000202.1:0-5219 GCA_022705125.1 Pseudomonadota bacterium | reverse complement strand
CCCGGCCCCTGCCCCGCGACTCGGCTGCCACATCAGCCCCCATGGCCGACAAGGCACTGCCAATCCCGTCAGTGTCACGTCAGCCGCGCCGTAAACGGCCGGGGCCCACGCATGCGTGGGCCCCGGGTCATCCGGAAACGTGCGTTCCCGGGATTACTTCTTGGCAGCCGCTAGGCCGTTCACGATCTCGGCCTTGGCATCCTCGACCGTGCCCCAGCCCAGGACCTTGACCCATTTGCCGGGCTCGAGGTCCTTGTAATGCTCGAAGAAATGCACCGTCTGCTTCATCAGCAGCTCGGGCAGGTCGTCGGTGGTCTGCACCTTGTCGTACAGCGGGGTCAGTTTCGACACCGGCACGGCAACGACCTTGGCGTCGACACCGCCGTCGTCTTCCATCTTCAGCACGCCGACCGGACGGCAGCGGATGACCACGCCCGGCTGCAGCGGGAACGGGGTCACGACCAGCACGTCGACCGGATCGCCATCGCCGGCGATGGTGTGCGGGACGTAGCCGTAGTTCAGCGGGTAGCGCATCGAGGTGCCCATGAAGCGGTCGACGAAGACGGCGCCGCTGTCCTTGTCCACCTCGAACTTGATCGGATCGCCCTGGGCGGAGATCTCGATGATGACGTTGATGTCGTTCGGCACGTCCTTGCCGGCGCTGACCTGTTCGAAGCCCATACATCCCTCCCGTGGAAAAATTGTGCGCGGATTATAGGGGGAAACCACAATGTCTTGCACTGCGACGATGCCCCCGGCGAAGGCTGCCGATCAGGCCGGGGAATCGAAGCCCGCGCCCTCGACCGCGGCGCGCAACGCGTCGATCGACACCTTGGCCGGATCGTGGCGCACGGTGGCGGATGCGCCTTCCAGCGACACCCGCACGTCCTCCACGCCGGGCAGCGCCTTCAGCACGCCGGTGACGTTCTTCACGCAGCCGCCGCAGCTCATGCCTTCGACCTTGATCGTCGTTTCGTTCATTTATCCAGGACTCCCGATGGGTTGAAAGGGGCGTGCCGTCGCACCCTCAGGTCACGCACACCACGCCGCGCCACAGGTCGCCACCGAGCGAGGGGGCGTGGTACAGCCCGAACAGGCCGAAGCCGAGCACGAGGAGCCCGGAGGCCAGGCGCACCCTGGGGTGGCGGGTGATGTCGCGGAAGCGTTTGAAGAGCATGCCTGCCAGCAGCAGGTTGGGCAGCGTGCCCAGCCCGAAGGCCAGCATCAGGCCGGCGCCGCGTGCACCCGATCCGGTGACGAGCGCAGTGGCGAGGATGGAATAGGTGAGCCCGCAGGGGATGAAGCCCCACAGCATGCCGAGCGGCAGCGCCTGCCCGACCGAGCGCGCCGGCAGGAAGCGCCGGGTGGCGGGCTGGATGCGCCGCCACAGCAGGTGACCGACGCGCTCGATGGGCGCGAGCAGTCGGGTGAAGCCGGTGAGGTAGAGCCCGAGCGCCACCAGCATCAGGTTGGCGAGCACGTACAGCGTCATCTGCACCGGCAGCATGCCCTCGTAGAGCAGGCCGACCGAGCCGAGCAGGCCGACACAGGCACCGAGCAAGGTGTAGGTGCCGATGCGCCCGAGGTTGTAGGCCAGGTGCAGCGGCCACTGCGGCCGGCTGCCGGGCACATGCACCTGCATGCTGAGCGCGCCGACGATGCCGCCGCACATCGACACGCAGTGGGTGCCGCCGAGCAGGCCGATCAGGAAGACGGCGAGATAACCGGTTTCGGGCATGAAGAAGAAAAGGGCCCCGCGGGAAATGCGAGGCCCTCATTCTACGCTGCGGTGCGCAATCCGTGCGGCGTTCAGATCACCCGCGAGTAGCGCTGGCGCTCGCGGTCGGCGCGCAGGTAGCGGTCGAACACCATCGCGATGCCGCGCACCAGCAGGCGGCCGCCGGGCTGCACGCTGATCCAGTCGCCGTCGATCTTGACCAGCCCGGCCTTCTCCATTTCCTGCAGATCGGCGAGTTCCTCGGCGAAGTACTCGCGGAAGTTGACCAGGTAGGCGATCTCGATCGACTGCATCGAGAGCTCGAAGTGGCACATCAGCGCCTGGATGATCGCACGCCGCAGCAGGTCGTCGGCGGTGAGCTCGATCCCGCGCAGCACCGGCAGCTCGTCGCGGTCGAGCGCGTCGTAGTACTCGTCGAGCGTCTTCACGTTCTGCGCGTACACCGGACCGATCTTGCCGATCGCCGACACCCCGAAGGCGAGCAGGTCGCATTCGGCGTGGGTGGAATAGCCCTGGAAGTTGCGGTGCAGGCGGCCCTGGCGCTGGGCGATGGTGAGCTCGTCGTCGGGCTTGGCGAAGTGGTCCATGCCGATATACACGTAGCCCGCCTCGGTGAGCCGGCGGATGCCGAGCTGCAGTAGCGCGAGCTTGGTGTCGGCCGTGGGCATGTCGCCGCTGTTGATGCGGCGCTGCGGCTTGAACAGGCCCGGCAGGTGAGCGTAGCTGTACAGCGAGATGCGGTCGGGCGAGATCTCCAGCACCTGGTCGAGCGTGCGGTCGAAGCTGGTCGGGTTCTGCCGGGGCAGGCCGTAGATCAGGTCCATGCTCACCGATTTGAAGCCGTTGGCGCGCGCGGCGTCGATGACCAGCTTGGTCTCGTCGAAGCTCTGGATACGATTGACCGCCTGCTGCACGTCCTCGGCGAAATCCTGCACGCCCACGCTCATGCGGTTGAAGCCGAGCTCGGCGAGCAGCTTCACGGTGTCGAAATCGACCTTGCGCGGGTCGACCTCGATCGAGTATTCGCCGTTGGGCACCAGCGTGAAGTGCTCGCGCACCGCCGCCATGAGCTCGCGCATCTCGTCGTGCGACAAAAAGGTCGGCGTGCCCCCGCCGAGGTGGAGCTGGGTGACCTGGCGGCTCCCCTCCAGGCAAGCGGCCTGCATCTCGATTTCTTTCGCGAGATATTTCAGGTACTTGGCCGAGCGCCCATGATCCTTGGTAATGATCTTGTTGCAGGCGCAGTAGTAGCAGATCGTGTTGCAGAAGGGGATGTGGAAGTATAATGAGAGCGGTTTGCTTACGCCGCCCACCGCCCGCTTGGCCAGCCAGGCCCGCAGCGCCTCTGCATTGAAGGCTTCGACGAAGCGGTCCGCCGTGGGATAGGACGTGTAGCGCGGCCCGTTGATGTCGAATTTGCGGATCAGTTGCGGGTCGAAGATGAGGTCGGTCTGGCTTTTCATGATCTTGCTGGCGGGCTGTCTGCCGAACAATGGCAGAAGCCTCCGTAATGTTGGTTGACTTGGGTCAACGGGTGTGATTAGCAATCCCGCCACTCCAGCGCAGGCGTCTCTAATGTCAGGAAAGCAGGATTATCGTGCAGATGAGGGCTAGCGTGCCAATTACCGTGGATGGGCTCAAGTCGGCCTGTTCGCAGTGCAACCTCGTCGAGTTGTGCCTCCCCTTCGGAATGTCCGATCGTGAGCTGAGCCGGCTCGACGAACTGGTGGGCGCGCGCCGCAAGGTCAAGCGCCAGCACAATCTGTACCGCGCCGGTGACTCCTTCGAGGCGATCTACGCGATCCGCGCGGGCTCGTTCAAGACCGACGTGCTGCTCGAGGACGGTCGCGAACAGGTGACCGGCTTCCAGATGACCGGCGAGATCCTCGGTCTCGACGGCATCAGCACCGAGGCCCACAGCTGCAACGCGGTGGCGCTCGAGGACAGCGAGGTGTGCGTGATCGCCTACGACAAGCTCGAGCAGATGTCGCATGAGATCGAGGGCTTGCAACTTCAGTTCCACAAGGTCATGAGTCGCGAGATCGTGCGCGATCACGGCGTGATGATGCTGCTCGGCTCGATGCGCGCCGAAGAGCGCCTGGCCGCCTTCCTGCTGAACATGTCGCAGCGCTTCACGGCGCGCGGTTTCTCGCCGAGCGAGTTCAACCTGCGCATGACGCGCGAGGAGATCGGCTCCTACCTCGGACTCAAGCTCGAGACGGTGTCGCGCGCCTTCTCGCGCTTCCAGGAGGACGGGCTGATCGCGGTGCAGCAGAAGCACGTACACCTGCTCGACCTCGCCGGCCTCAAGCGCCTGATCCAGCACCAGCACGGCGCGCGCTGAGCACGCCGTGGCCGGGACGACCCGGGGCTCGACGGCTCAGGCGAGGTAGCCGGCGACGTTCTTGCTCAGCGCCACCGACACGATCCACGCATAGACCAGGATCGCGCCGGCGAAGGCGGCGAGCCGCACGCCACGGGTACGTCCGCGCTTGAGCGCCAACGTGCCGAGCAGGATGTAGGCGAGCAGGCCGATCACCTTCGCCGTGACCCAGCCGGCGCTGAAGGGGTATTGCCCGATCATTACCGCCAGCGTGATCGCAGACAGCAGCAGCGTGCTGTCGACGAGGTGCGGCAGGAGCCGCGTCAGGCGGTGCTGCAGCAGGGCGTTGCCGGTGAGCATCCAGGTGCCGCGCAGCAGGAAGCCGGCGGCGCTCAGCACGACGCAGGTCACATGCAGGTTCTTGATCAGGTAGTACATCCACGATCCTAACGAAAGCCGGTCAGGGCGCCGCTCGACAACCGGCCGAATTGAAATTGCGTCCCCAGACGGAGAGTTCCAGATGCCCAACACGACCCCGCTCGACATCCCCTCCCTGCTGCGCCGCATCCCGCTGTTCAGCGAACTGTCGGAGGCGGACATCCAGCTGGTCGCGCGCTACACCCGCGAGCGCCAGGTCGCCCGCGGCGAAGTGCTGTTCCAGCGCGGCGACTTGCCGCACGGCTTTTACTTCGTGGTCTCCGGCCAGGTCAAGCTCGCCTTCTCGTCCTCGCAAGGCACCGAGAAGGTGGTCGAGATCATCGGCCCGATGCAGAGCTTCGGCGAGGCCGTGATGTTCATGAACCACCCCTACCCGGTCTTCGCCGAGGCCCTGAGCGAGACCGTGCTGGTGCACGTCGGCCAGGCGGTGGTGAGCGAACTCATCGACCAGGACTCCACCTTCGCGCGCAAGCTGCTCGCCGGCATGGCGATCCGCCTGCACGGGCTGATCCAGGACGTGGAGACCTACTCCTTGCGCTCGAGCACCCAGCGCGTGATCGGCTACCTGCTCCGCCAGGACGACGGCCAGGGCGCGGGCGAAGGGCCGGCGAAGCTCACGCTGCCGGTCGCCAAGGCGGTGGTCGCTTCGCGCCTCAACCTCACGCCCGAGCACTTCTCGCGCATCCTGCACGAACTGCAGTCGCACGACCTGATCCGGGT
>JAKJFB010000201.1 GCA_022705125.1 Pseudomonadota bacterium | reverse complement strand
TCCGGCCCGCGCCCCCTGGCGGCCGAGGGCTTCACCCGCACCGGCACGTAGGTCAGGTGCGGCAGCAGGTTCTGCTTGATCAGATAGGCGTTCACCGAGTCGTACATCGGTGCGATGAACTGCATCACGGTGCGCTCGAACTGGTTGTACAGGTGCAGGCGGAACTCCATGCCCACATCCAGCGCGCCAGCCGCCTCGCGCAACAGTCGGCACAAGGCGTGCGGGCCGATGGGCAAGGACTCCGCATCGAAGGCCGGGCGCCCGACGATCACGCCGAATCGCTGCCCGAGCAGGAACAGGGAAAGGCTGTTGCGGACCTCGGCCCGCACCGCAATCTCGTGCAGCGCGCTGCTCTCGTCCATCGCGCCGTCTTCCACCAGGGTCAGCACGCGTGGCATGGCCGCCGCACGTCCCTCGTCGGGATCCTTCTGCGGCTCGTCCTTGATCGTGGCGAGCGCCGCCTCCAGCCCCACGAGGAAACGCGGGGTCACGTCGGCGCGGACGCGCTTGAGTTCGCGCAGCGCGTCGAAGGTCTGCTTCTGCACGTCGTTGCTGCGCGCCTGTTCGGCCAGCTTGAACAGGTGCTGCTCGAGTTCGTTCAGGGTGACCGTGAGGCGACGGTCGAGTTCGTCGGAGACGTGGTCGAGCACGCCTTCGAGCAGCGCGCGCACCCGGCGCGGAAAGGCGCGCTGTGCGAGCGAGGGACGCGGGCCGCTGCTCGCCGGTGTGGACGGGCCTTGCATGGTTCGGATTCCCCGTGGCGATCCGCCTGATTCTATGCGAGCGCCGGGGCCTCAGCCAGCCGCTTTTGCGGCCCTGCGCCAAGGTGAAAAATTCCTAGGCACAACAGGTCGGAAAGCGACCCGGCAGCGTCAGTTCACGCTGCAGCGCGGCATCCACTCCGCGCACGCTGCAGGCCTATTCGTCGCGGGTCACGCGCAGCACTTCGTCCACCGAGGTCACGCCCGCCAGCACCTTGCTCCAGCCGTCGTCCAGCATGGACGGCGTGCGACTGCGGGCGGTGCGCAGGAGTTCGTGCTCGCCGGCACCGTCGTGGATCAGGCGGCGCATCGCCTCGTCCACCAGCACCAGCTCATAGATGCCGGTACGACCCTTGTAGCCGGCGTTGCGGCCACGCGCGTCGGCACTGGGCCGGTAGCAGCGCAGCTCGGGATCGTAGGCCCGGCCGAAGGCCGCGCACTCGGCTTCGCTCGGGGTGTAGGCCTCGCGCGTGGCCGGATCGAGCACCCGCACCAGACGCTGTGCGAGGACACCCAGCAGCGACGACGACAGCAGGAACGGCTCGATCCCCATGTCGCGCAGGCGCGTGGCGGCACCGACCGCGCTGTTGGTGTGCAAGGTGGAGAGCACCAGGTGTCCGGTGAGCGAGGCCTGCACCGCGATCTCCGCGGTTTCGAGGTCGCGGATCTCGCCCACCATCACCACGTCCGGATCCTGGCGCAAGATCGCGCGCAGTCCGCGCGCGAAGGTCATTTCCACCTTGGGATTGACCTGGGTCTGACCGATGCCGTCGAGGTAGTACTCGATCGGGTCCTCCACCGTGAGGATGTTGCGCGTGGCGTCGTTGAGCCGCGTCAGCGCGGCGTAGAGCGTGGTGGTCTTGCCCGAACCGGTGGGGCCGGTCACCAGCACGATGCCGTGCGGGCGATGGATCAAGGCGTCGATCTGCTCGCGCATCGCGGCGTCCATGCCCAGCTGCGACAGGTCCAGGCGCCCGACCTGCTTGTCGAGCAGGCGCAGCACCACGCGTTCGCCATGACCGGCGGGGATCGTCGACACGCGCACGTCGACCGGGCGTCCCGCGATGCGCAGTCCGATGCGGCCATCCTGCGGCAGGCGCTTCTCGGCGATATCGAGCTTGGCCATCACCTTGATGCGCGAGACCACCGGCTGCGCCACCGCGCGCGACGGTGCCAGCACTTCGCGCAGCACGCCGTCGATGCGATAGCGCACCACCAGTCGATTCTCGAAAGGCTCGATGTGGATGTCGGAGGCGTTGTCCTTCACCGCCTGGGTGAGCAGGGCGTTGATGAGGCGGATGATCGGCGCGTCGTCGTCGCTTTCGAGCAGGTCGGTGGGTTCGGGCAAGGCGTCGGCGAGCTGATTGAGATCGAGGTTGCCGTCGAAGTCCGCGACCATCGCCTGTGCATCGTCGCTGCCACCTTCGTACAGCTCGCGCAACAACTGGTCGAAACCCTTCGCGTCGAAGGCCTGCAAGCTCAGCGGCACGCCGCAGTGGCGGCGCAGTTCGGCCACGATCTCCGGCTTCACCCCGATGCGATGCGCGACGGTGGCGCCGGATTCACTCCAGGTCGTGACCGTGGCGCCGTTGCGGCGCGCGAAACCGAAGCTCGGGCGCTGCGGACGCGCTTCAGTCACGCGGTTGGTCCGATTCGAAACCATCGGGCGCGTGCGGTGCCGCGACTGGCGGCCGCTCCTGCGCATCCTGCGTCTGCGGCACTCGGACATCCGTTTCCAGCGGCGGCAGCTCCGGCAACAGCGGTTGCTGATCGCGGAACTTGAGTTCACGGTTCTCGCGCATCTTGAGTTGTTCGGCGCGCAGGAAGTTGTACTTCTCGTTCGAGACCGCGGCCTCGGTGGCGGCGTCGCGCAGGATGATGGGGCGCAGGAAGATCATGAACTGGCGCTTGGTCGCGCTCGAGCGGCGTGACTTGAACACGTTGCCGAGCAGTGGAATGCGCGACAGGCCCGGCACACCCTGCACATTCTGCGAGCTGTCTTCGGCGGTAAGCCCGCCCAGCACCAACATGCCGCCATCGGGCACCAGCACGCTGGTGTTGATCTCGCGCTTGGTGGTGATCAGGTCGACCGCGCCCTGCACCGATGGCGCCAGCGCCGAGATTTCCTGCTTCAGGTCGAGACGCACGCTGTCGCCTTCGTTGATGTGCGGCGTCACCGAGAGAATCAGGCCGACGTCCTTGCGCTCCACCGTCTGGAATGGATTGGTGGGCTGGTTGGCACCGCCGTTGGTCGAGGTATTGGTGTACTGACCGGTGAGGAAGGGCACTTCCTGCACCACCTTGAAGTTTGCCTCGGTGTGATCGAGCGTGACCACCGAGGGATTCGACAGGACATTGGCGCGGGTATCGCCGCGCAGCGCCTTCACCAGCGCGCCCACCTGGAACACGGTGAGCTCGCCACCCTGGCCGTCGGGAATCGTGATGCGACCGCCGATATAGCCCAGGTTGAGGCCATTGCTGCCGCCGATCGCGCCGAGCGGATTGGTGAGTGCGCCGACGATGCTGCCCGAGCCGCTGGAGCCGGGGAAATTGGTGCCGCCGATGATGCCGTTGTCGCCTTCGCCGCCGTCGTAGTTGGTGCTCTGCCACTGCACCCCGAGCTCGTCCGCGAGTTCGTCCGTGACCTCCGCGATCACCGCTTCCACCAGCACCTGGGCGCGAGGCACGTCGAGTTGGCGCACCACGGCGCCCAGCTCGCGGAACACCGCCGGCGAGGCGGTGATCACCAGCGAATTGGTTTCCTCGTGTGGCTGGATCGTCGCGAGCTTCGCGCCGCCGGTCTTGCCATCGGCAGGCGGAACCGCGCCGGTGAGCGTGCCGGCCACGCTGTCGAGGATCGGCACCAGGTCGGCGGCCTTGGCATAGCGCAGGTAAACGACCTGGGTGTTCTCGCCGCCGTCGAGCGGCGTGTCGAGGTGCGCGATCAGGCCGCGCAGGCGCAGGCGCTGGGTGCGGTCGCCGGAGAGCAGGATGGAGTTGGTGCGATCGTCCGCGATCAGTTTGGCAGTGCCGCCGGGTGCGCCGGCGGGCGTCGCGCCGGCATCCAGCGTGCTCAGGGTGCGCGCCACTTCCGCCGCGCTGGCGTGGCGCAACTCGATCACTTCGACGGCGGCATCGGAACTGGTGTCGATGCGGCGGATGAGCGAGACCAGACGCTCGACGTTGCCGGCGCGATCGGTGATCAGCAGCGAATTGCTGCCCGCATGCGGGCTGAGCGTGGCTTGCTGCGGCGCGAGCGGACGCAGCAGCTGCGACATCTCGGTGGCCGAGACGTATTTGAGCTCGACCACGCGCGTCACCAGCGCATCCGCGCCGCCGCCGCCGTTGCCGAGGCTGCCGTCCTGCATCGCGATCGCATCCGGCACGATCTTGATCATTTCGCCCGAGGCCACCGCGGCGTAGCCGTGCACGCGCAACACCGAGAGGAAGGTTTCGTAGATTTCCGCCGCGCTCTGCGGCGCGGTCGAGATCACCGTGACCCGGCCCTCGACGCGCGGATCGACGATGAAGCTCTTGCCCGTCATCTGGCTGACGGTTTCGATCAGCACGCCGATATCGGCGGCTTTCAGGTTCAGGGTAAGGCGACCGTCGTTCGACGCGGCCGGCGCCGTGGCAGATGCAGCGATATGCGTATCGGGAATGCTCACCGGCGGCACGGACGTGGGGGTCTGCGCCATCAGCGGCAGGCACAGGGCGGTGCCGAAGCAGGCGGCAACAAGGCGCGTGGCGGTCGGTCGTGCGGCAGCGGTCTGGTTCATTCGTCGAGTCATGTCAGCGCAGCCCGATGCTCAGCTGCAGGTCTTTGCCATCGCGTCGCACCGTGATCTGCACGGTGCGCGCGTCCTTGAGCGCGGTCATCAATTCGGCCGAACGCTGCGGGCCGTCGAGCGGAATGCCGTTGACCTGGGTCACGACATCGGTGGGGAGCAAACCGGCGCGACTGAGCAGGTCGGAATCGCGCCCGGTGGCGAGCCGCACCCCGGCCATGCGGCCATTTTCCAGCACCGGCAGGATCTGCACCTGCTTCGCCAGTTCCTCCACGTTCGGCACGATCGAATCGCGGTAGCTGTCGAGGCTGGGGCCGCCGGGCGCGATGATCGGTTGCACGAAGGGTGTCGGTGCCGGGGCGCTGCCCGGCAATTTCAACCCCGGCACCGGACTGCTTCCGGCGGGCTTGGACGTCATCGGCGCGATACCGCCGCCTTCGGCCTGCGGCAGGCTGAGCGATTCATTCACCCCGGCGCGACTGAGCAGGACGCGACCGGCGTAGATGCCTTCGAGTTTGGCGTCACCCGGCAGGGTGTCGCCCACGCGATAGGCGCGATCGGTGCCGGTGTCGTCGGCGATGATCGCGACGCCGCCTTCGGGCGCATTCTCGTTCAAGGTGCCGCGCAGGGTGAGCTTGAGCACGGTGGCCGGTGCACTCTGAGCCAGCGCCGCCAGATCGATGGGGCCGGCGGCGTTGCCGAACAGATGCCAGGCCGCGACCGATTGTGCGTTCTGCGTGGGGGCATCGGGCGCAGCGTCCAGTGTCACGCGGGCGGTGCTCGGCAGGGTCGGGCCCAGCGCGAACAGCAGCAGCAGGCGCAGCAGCGCATACGCGGCCGCTGCCAGCGCGAGCGCCAGCGCGATCCGCGCCCACAGGGCGGAGCGGAGTCCGAGGAAATCGGAATCGAGCGCGTTGGTCATGCCGGCACGGAGAATTACGGACCGGCGCACTTTAGCAGGGCTCGGGAGCGGGGTTGGACTTCGGTGCCGTGCGGGCGTGGTCGCCACGAGCGTCGGTCATGCGCATCGCTCGTG
>JAKJFB010000200.1 GCA_022705125.1 Pseudomonadota bacterium | reverse complement strand
GCATGAATGCGATGCTGGCGCTGGTGCCAGCGGGGCTGCAGCGGGTTCGGCGTTGCCGAACCCTTGTCGGGCTGAAGCTGGACCTACCGCCCGACCTGCAGCCCGCCACACAGCGGCGCGTTACATGTTGCGCCGGTAGATCCCGCCCACCTCGTACAGCGCCCCCGAGACCTGCCCGAGCGAGGCGACCTTCACGGCTTCCATCATCTCGGCGAACAGGTTGCCGCGCTGCTCGGCCACGCGCTGCAGCGTTGCCAGTGCCTCGTGCGTCTCGGCCGCGTGACGCGCGTGAAACGCCGCGAGATTGTCGATCTGCTGGCGCTTCTCTTCCTCGCTCGAGCGCATCAACTCGCGCTCCTCGATCTTCTCCTCCTGCCCGGGCGGCGGCAGGAAGGTGTTCACGCCGATCAGCGGCAGGCTGCCGTCGTGCTTCCTGCCCTCGTAGTACAGGCTTTCCTCCTGGATCTTCGAGCGCTGGTACATCGTGTCCATCGCACCCAGCACGCCGCCGCGCTCCGAGATGCGCTCGAACTCCGCGTACACCGCCTCCTCGACCAGGTCCGTCAGTTCCTCGACGATGAACGAGCCCTGCCAGGGGTTCTCGCAGAAGTTCAGCCCCAGCTCGCGGTTGATCACGAGCTGGATCGCCACCGCACGGCGCACGCTCTCCTCGGTCGGCGTGGTGATCGCCTCGTCGTAGGCATTGGTGTGCAGGCTGTTGCAGTTGTCGAACAGGGCATAGAGCGCCTGCAGCGTGGTGCGGATGTCGTTGAAGCTCATCTCCTGCGCGTGCAGGCTGCGCCCCGAGGTCTGGATGTGGTACTTCAGCATCTGGCTGCGCGCGCTCGCGCCGTAACGCTCCTTCATCGCGCGCGCCCAGATGCGACGCGCCACGCGCCCGATCACCGTGTACTCCGGGTCCATGCCGTTGGAGAAGAAGAAACTCAGGTTCGGCGCGAAGTCATCGACCTGCATGCCGCGCGCGAGGTAGTACTCCACGATCGTGAAGCCGTTCGACAGCGTGAAGGCGAGCTGCGAGATCGGGTTCGCGCCCGCCTCCGCGATGTGGTAGCCGCTGATCGAGACGGAGTAGTAGTTCCTGACATCGTTGGCGATGAAGAACTCCTGAACGTCGCCCATCATCTTCATCGCGAAGCCGGTACTGAAGATGCAGGTGTTCTGCGCCTGGTCTTCCTTCAGGATATCGGCCTGCACGGTACCGCGCACGGTGGCCAGCGTCTTCGCACGAATCGCCGCGTAGGTCTCGGCGTCCACCACCTTGTCGCCGGAAATGCCGAGCAGCCCGAGACCCAGCCCGTCGTTGCCTTCGGGCAGCGCGCCCGCGTAGCGCGGGCGCTCGCGGCCGGCGAAGTACGCCTCGATCTTCCCTTGCGCGGCCTCCCACTGGCCCGTGGTCTTCAGATGCTTCTCGACCTGCTGGTCGATCGCGGCGTTCATGAAGAAGGCGAGGATCATCGGCGCCGGGCCGTTGATCGTCATCGACACCGAGGTCGAGGGATCGCACAGGTCGAAGCCCGAGTAGAGCTTCTTCAAGTCATCAACGGTAGCGATAGATACCCCGCTGTTGCCGACCTTGCCATAGATGTCGGGGCGCACGGCGGGGTCCTCGCCGTAGAGCGTGACCGAGTCAAAGGCCGTCGAAAGGCGGTTGGCGGGCTGGCCGCGCGCCACGAAGTGGAAGCGACGATTGGTGCGCTCGGGTGTGCCCTCACCGGCGAACATGCGCGTCGGATCCTCGCCTTCGCGACGATACGGGAACACGCCCGCAGTGTAGGGATAGTAGCCGGGCAGGTTCTCCTTCAGCAGGAACACCAGCAGTTCGCCCCAGCTCGAATAGCGCGGCGCGCCGATCTTCGGGATCTGCAGCCGGCTCAGGCTCTCCTTGTAGTTGTCGCCGCGGATCTCCTTGCCACGCACGGTGTAGCTGTACTGCGGCGTGCGGATGCCCTCGAGGCGCGCCGGCCACTCGCGCAGCAGCTTCAGCGAATCGGCCGTCAGCTCGTCGAGCGTGGCCTGGTAGCGCTGGCGCAGCACGCGCAGGCTGTTGTCGGCGTGCGCAGCGGTGAGCGCCTCGGGCGCGTAGCCGACCAGCGCCGGCGGCAGCAGCGGGTCGGCGAGCTCGCGCAGCGCCTCGTGCAGGTGCTGCGCGCGGTCGGCGAGTTCGGCCTGGTGCAGCGCGGCGGCGTTCACGCCGCGGCCCTGCTCGGCGATCTCCGCGAGGTAGCGCACGCGGGCACCGGGAATCAGCGCCACGGATTTCGGCTCGCGCAGCGTGACGTCGATCGCGGGCGCCCAGCGCGTGGCGTCGAGCTTCAGCTTGGCCACCATGCGCGTGCAAAGCTCGTGGAAAACCCAGTTCACGCCGGGGTCGTTGAACTGGCTTGCGATCGTGGGATACACGGGAACCTGCTCGTCGGCCAGCGCGAACTCATTGTGGTTGCGCCGCCACTGCTTGCGCACGTCGCGCAGCGCGTCCTCGGCGCCGCGCTTGTCGAACTTGTTCAGCACGATCATGTCGGCGAAGTCGATCATGTCGATCTTCTCGAGCTGGCTCGCCGCGCCGTACTCGCTGGTCATCACGTACATCGAGAAATCCACCAGGTCGACGATCTCGGAATCGCTCTGGCCGATGCCGGCAGTCTCGATGAGGACCATGTCGAAGCCGAGCGACTTCAGGAACAGGCTCACGTCGCCGAGCATCTCGCTGGTGGCGAGGTGCTGGCGCCGCGTCGCCATCGAGCGCATGTAGATGCGCGCCGAATCGAGGCTGTTCATGCGGATGCGATCGCCGAGCAGCGCGCCGCCGGTGCGCCGGCGCGTGGGGTCGACCGCGAGCACCGCGATGCGCCGCTCCGGGAACTGGCGCAGCAGGCGCGCCAGCAGTTCGTCGGTGAAGCTGCTCTTGCCGGCCCCGCCGGTACCGGTGATGCCAACAACCGGCACCTGGCCGGCGCGCAGGGTCCACTCCTTGCGCAGGCGCGCGAGTTCGCTCTCCCCGAGCAGTCCTTCCTCGATCGCCGAGACCATCTGCGCCACCGCGATCTCGTCGTCGATACGGATGCTGTCGGGGCGCACCGGCGGCTTGCGCACGGCCGCCGTGCGCTGCACCAGGTCCTCGATCATGCCGACCAGGCCGAGCTGCATGCCGTCGCGCGGGTGGTAGATGCGCTCGACGCCGTAGGCCTGCAGCTCGTCGATCTCCTCGGGCGTGATCGTGCCGCCGCCGCCGCCGAACACGCGGATGTGCGCGGCGTTGTTCTCGCGCAGCATGTCGACCATGTAGCGGAAGAACTCCACGTGCCCGCCCTGGTAGGAGCTGATCGCGATGCCATCGGCGTCTTCCTGCAACGCCGCGCGCACGATCTCGCGCACGCCGCGGTTGTGCCCGAGATGGATCACCTCGGCGCCCTGCGCCTGGATCAGGCGGCGCATCACGTTGATGGCGGCGTCGTGCCCGTCGAACAGCGAGGCGGCGGTCACGAAGCGCAGCGGCTTGGCGGACTCGCTGCGCGCCTCGGCGATACTCTGCGTGGATGCGATGGCCATGGGCTGTTCCTCCGCTGGCGATATCGAAAATGTGAGTCGACATTCATGCCGACGACTGATCGGCGGCGCGCGCACAGGCAGGCGCGACACTTCGCATCGTCAATTTGCCATATTGTCCGACAATAGGTCAATATAGATGCCGAGACCAAAAAAAGGCCGGCACGCGATTTCCTGCGGAAACCCCGTGCCGGCCGTTACGCACACCCGGCGAGACACCGCCGGCTGATACGCCGGCGGCCGCAGAAGGGATCAGCCGCGAAAATGCGGGATCACCTTCTCCCCGATGTTGCGGATGGTCTCCATGATCGCCGCGTGCGGGATGCCTCCCATCTGGAACATGAACAGGATCTCGTCGGCGCCGGCCTCCTGCAGCCGCGTGACGTAGCGGATGCAGTCCTCGGCAGTGCCGTAGGCGTCCTGCGCCACCGTGTAGTTGCTGGTGTGCTCGTCGCCCGCGGTGATCTTTTCCTCCGACAGGTAGGTGATCACCTGCTCCTTGCCCTTGGCCAGCACGGCGGCGTGCTCCTCGGCGCTGAGTTCCTCGTCGACCGTCGGCTTCGGCCCGCCCTGGTACCAGTGCGCAATGGCCTCGGCGAAGAAGCGCTGGCCACGCAGGCCGATGCGGCGCGCTTCGTCACGATCGTCCAGCACGCAGGCCGCGCACAGCGCCGCGAGGTGCTCGGTGGGACGGTAGCCGACCTGCTCTTCCGGCTTGCGATTGCGGAAATGCTCGCGGTAGATCGCGTTCTTGCGCGCGATCTCGTCCGGACCGCTGAAACCGAGCACCAGCGCGCCGATGCCGCGCGAGCCCGCGAGCTGCAGCGTGGCTTCGCGCGTGCAGGCGTAGTAGAGCGGCGGGTGCGGCGTCTGCTTCGGCTTGGGATGAATCGGACGGCGCGGGATCTTGACGTAGGTGCCGTCGTGCTCGATCTCCTCGTTCACGAAGATCTTCGGAATCAGGTACATCGACTCGTCGATCATCGGCTGCAGTTCGTTCAGGTCGTAGCCGAAGGTGCCGGCCTCCTGCTGCGTGCCGCCCTTGCCCATGCCGAAGTGCACGCGTCCGCCCGAGAGGATGTCGAGCGTGGCGATGCGCTCGGCCACCTTCACCGGATGGTTCATCGCCGGCGGCAGGCAGACCACGCCGTGGCCGATGCCCAGCGTGGTGGTGCGGCCGGCGAGGTAGGCGAGGAAGGTCTCCGGCGCCGACATGTGCGCGTACTGCGTGAGCGCGGTGTGCTCCACGGCCCAGACGGTGTCGAAGCCCATCTTCTCGGCGTACACCGCCTGCTCCACGCATTCGAGGAAACAGCGCTGCTCGCTCTCCGGCGAGGTGTCCACCATCTGCGCTTCGTAAATGATCGAAAATTTCATGTCTGCTCTCTACTCCTGCGGGTTATTGGAATCGATCGTTGGTCATGGCGGACGGCGCCATCTAACCGCACGATCTTTGCAGGCGGCGCGACTGCTGTCCTGCTTCATTTGGATTAGCCCGGCGTGCCGGCACAGGGACTCGCGCGCAGCCCCATTTGGGTACATACTGCAACAGGATCGGTCGTGGCGTCGCCACAAGCGGTGGCCGGTCTCGAATCTGCCTGTCGATATAAACAAAACCAGACGCCAGAGGTGACTCATGCCGACCATTGTTTCCGCACCCAAGTACCGCGCCAGCGCGCTCGCTCTCGCCATTGCCGCCACGGGCGGCGTCGCCCTTCCCGCCTCGGCCCAGGACGCACGGGCCAGCGCTCTCGAGGAAGTCATTGTCACGGCGCAGCGCCGCGAGCAGTCCCTGCAGGACACCCCGATCGCGATCACCGCTTTCACCACCGACAGGCTCAACGATCTCGGTGTATTCGACGTTTCGCAAGTAGGCGACTTCGCCCCCAACGTCTCGATCCAGAAGCAGCCCTCCTCGAATTCCAACATGAACATCTCCATCCGCGGCGTAGGCCAGGGCGAGACCTCGCTGCTCGCCGACCCGAAGGTCGGGTTCTACATCGACGGCGTCTTCATGAGCAAGACGGTGGGTGCCGTGTTCGACGTCGCGGACCTGGAGCGCATCGAGGTGCTGCGCGGCCCGCAGGGGACGCTGTACGGTCGCAACGCGACCGCAGGCGCCGTGAACTACATCACGCGCAAGCCCACCGACGAGTTCGGCTTCAGGCA
>JAKJFB010000001.1:26235-42010 GCA_022705125.1 Pseudomonadota bacterium | reverse complement strand
ACACCGGGATGCACCAGCTTACCGGGCTTGATCTGGCCCAGCTGAGGCCAGCCGTTCTCATCACGCCAGCGTGCCGACCGATGCGAGCCGGGACAATGCCCGCAGCGCCAATCCCTCGAGCGCTGCGACCGGGCGCAGGCTTCCCGGGATGGCAGAGGCTCGCATCGTATCGCCGCTCAGGTCTTCTTGGCTGGACGGCACGCCTGCAGCGCGGCTTCTTCGCACGACGCAGGACTCGAGGCCTTCGGAGCAGCCTTCTTCGGAGCCGATGCCTTCTTGGCGGGAGCCTTCGCAGCTTCCGGTTTTTTCACCGGTCCCGAGGCGGCAGCGGCTGCTGGATCAGCCGCGGCAGCAGCGAGTGCAGGAGACGCAGGCGCCGGCAAAACCGCAGGCGCCGGTGCAGTCGTCAGACTCAGCGGAGCCTGAACCACCTCGCGCGTCGGCGCGCTGCGGATCGACGCCAGCACCTTGTCCAGGCACTCCATCTCGGTCCGGGTGCTCGAGCGGCTGTAGGAGAACATGTTCCACAGGATGCCGATCGACATCGAGTCGCCCTGCGGACACAGACCGGGCGGCAACGGGGCCGCCATCACCGGCGCCGGCAGGACGTACATGTTGCTCTTGGAGAAGTCCTCGAACGACTGCGACACGGCGCCGACGGAGCCACCGCTCGCCGTCGAAGTCGAGGTAGGTGACGCTGCGACGGTCACCGCGGCGGACGCGCTCGAGGAAGCGCTGGCGGTCGAGCTGCTCGAGCTGTTCGATGACGCGCTCGAGGTCGACGGCACGGTGGTCGGCGGCTTCGAGGGAGGGTTGCAGGTGGGCCAATTGGTGCCTCCGTTGCTGCAGTTGGTGGCAGAAGCGCTCGCGCTGGCCAGCGCCAGCAGAGCGGAGACGAACAGGTGGGTCTTTCTCACGGTGGATCCTCGGTGGTTGGGGAAAACGGCTCCAGGCGCAGCATGAACTGGATCTTGGCGAGCTCGCGCACGCCGGTCTCCGGGTCGGTCACGATCCGCATGGGGACCTCGAAGCATTCGACCTCGAGGCGCGGCAACTTGCCAGCCTCCAGGTGGAGGGTTGCACGCCGCGTGCTCTTGGGCAAGCCGAGCACGCGCGCGAACTGCCGGGTCAGCTCGAAGGGATCGCTCATCGCGGCCACACTGCACGCACCAGGCGCGCCAGAAGCGAAAGAGGGCGGCGTGGTCCTTGCAGCGACACGGCGCCGCCGCGCGAGTACGCCTGCTCGAAAGATCGCCGAACGCGCTCGGAGTTGACGTCGGAGATGCCGTAGCCGACGGTCAGCACGCCGGTCATGTCACGCCCAGACTCCGTGACCACGCGGCTAGGCGGAGGAACAGGCCTGGGAGAGCTCCAGCCAGGCACGTAGCGCGGCTCCGGGTCGTCCAGCGCGGTCACCTCGATGAGCGCTGACAACAAGCCACCGTAGCCGTTCGGCCGCTTGCAGAACGAGCACTCGTGCACGCGAGGGTCGATCGCGGCGCCGCACCCGCGGCATTCGCCCGGGCCCTGCGCACTCGAGGCGGGAGCTGCGCGGCCCGGCGAAGGGAGATCCGCCGCGCTGCGCGACGGAATGAACTTCTCGATGCCGTCGAAAGACATGGGTGGCTTGGGGTAGGTAGGGGGAGGATTGATCGGCATAGTGCCTCCTACAGGCGGACCTCGCAAACGCGCCAGACGACACCACCCATGGGGAAGCGATCGCCGGGCTTCAGGACGAACGAGCGGAAGCACCTGCCCTCGAGCGTCATGAGCGTCACCGCCCAATTGCCCGGGCCGGCAGGTTTCAGCACCAGGGTCACGACACAGCACCCTGCTGCGATGCTTCCCACTGACGGATGCGCGAGATCCACCAGCGCACCGCCCCGAGCGAGTCGGGCCAGCGCTCGCCGAACAGGCGGAACATGATCTCGGCCTGCTCAGGCTCGAGCGGATCGAACATGAGAGCGGCCCGATCGCCAGAGCCCGCCAGAGCCCGCGCCTGACAAGAGACGCATCCCGGGGTGAAGTAGGGACGCAGCGGCTCGGACCGAGCGTCGGTGCACTGGTAGCAGGTCACGCCTTCTCCTTGGCGCTGTTGTCGTTGGCGATGCACGCCGCGCACTTCCACAGGCCGGTGCGCCGCTGGATGCGGCCACCGAGCACCGGAGCCGACCGGCCATGGAAGTCGCACATGCGGTTCATGTTCAAGCCGGAGCCAGCCTGCCGTAGCGGGTTGACCGGCGGAGCCTTAGGTGGGGTGGTCATTCGAACGTCCTCAACGCCCAATGGGCGATCAACAGCGCCTCGGCCTTGTTGTGGTCGGCCATCAGCCGCACCGGAGCATCCGGGTACAGCACCAGCGCCTTCTGCAGGGCCTCACGCTTCGAGGCCCCGATGCCGTAGAAGCCCTTCCAGACCTGCGGCTCGACGGAGCGGAACGGCAGACGGAGCATGTCGAGCACGCCCTCGATCGCGCCGACGGTCCGCATGAGCGAGTCCTGCGTCTGCGCTGCGTTGCCGCGCCACCCGACGGTGCGCAGCGCCTCGATGGCCACCACGACCGGATCACCCACCGGGCACCACGAGCGCACATGCTGGCCCAGCTTGTGCCCGTCGATGCGTCGCTTCACCATGCCCGCGCCGGACAGGGCCACGGTTGGAAGCTGCTCGATGCGGCATCGGCCGGTTGCGTCGACCAGGGCCACCGCGCCGGTGAGGCCGGGGTCGATTCCCAGAGCGATCACGGGCAACTCCTGGCACTGCCGACCACCGATTGCACCACCTCAGCCACCACGACGCCGACGGCGCCAAGCCAAGCCGCACAAAGCGCCAGCACCAGGATCAGCACCCACAAAGGCAATGCGCCGCGAAGGAACGTCGGTCGCTTCACAGCGGAGCCCTCGTCCACCAGGCCAGCGCCGACAGGAACGCCGCGCACACCACGGCCAGAGCCACCACGAGCAGCACCACGCGCACCGCCAGACGCGGCGGCGTGCCGACCGGAGCGTCGAGCTCGCGATCGGCGTCGACCGCGCGCTGCAGGGCTTGCTCCTCGAAGTCGGAGTCTTCAGCGAACATCAGGGACATCGTCAGTCTCCAGGACAGAAGCCGAGCTGGTCGGCACGAACAATGGGCATTTGCCAGCGGGCCAGGCCGCTCGAGAGACGTCGAGCAGCACGGTGCGCGGCCGAAGCCACGGCAGAACCGGGAGGTTCTCGTTGCGCCGAGCGCACCGGGCGCACGACGCAGCAGGCGATGAGGGGCGACACGGGTCCATGGCGATCGTCAGCGCGAGTGACGCATGCCGGCCGGCAGCTTCGTCGGGTCTACCCCGCGGTAGTCCTCCGGCACCGCGGCGCCCAGCGGACGGTTGGCGCGGGCCTCGCGCAACCACTGCCGCTGGCCCGGCGACAGCACCTCGCCACGCGCGACCTTGGCCTCCATCTCCTCCAGGCACGCGGTCGGCTTGCGCTGGCGCAGGGCCTCCACCGCACGACCGAGCTCGGCCGCCAGGCGGGTGCGATCGCGCGGCGGCGGCGGCAGCAGGTCCTGCTGCTTCGGTGGGCGAGCAGGAGCACGCAGGCACAGCGCGCGGAACTCCGGCAGGCTCGGCGGACGCGGCGGCAGGTTCTCGAGCCCGTAGGAGATCGCCTCCGGGAAGGTTCGGAAGTGCCGCAGCTCACGCTGCCAGTGGTCGCGCAGCGAGGCGACGTGCGCCTCCGGGTCCTCGCCTTCCGGGCATTGCCAGCGCCGGTCGAACTCCGCGCCGTAGGCGGCGCGCATGGCGGCCCAGATGCGGTGCACCCAGGTGCCGGGCAGGAAAGGGTCCAGGTCGGCGCTGGCGCGATCAGCCGATGCGACGGGATGGGACATCGATGACCTCCGATGCCGGCGGCGCCGGCGAGCGAGCCGGAGAGCCCGGCGGATTGACCATGAGGTTTGCGGTGCGCAGCTGAGTGCTCACGCGATCGGGGGCGGCACGCGCCAGAGCCTGCCGGTCCGCCGGCTTGATCCAGTCGGCCATCAGCCCCTGCGTGCCGCGGAAGCACCAGATGCGGAAGAAGTCCTCGAGCGAGAGCTTCGCAGCAGCAGCCTCCCGAACGGCCTGATCGAGCACCACGCCGCTGACCGGCGCTCGCTTCTTGCGCCGGAGCTCCAGCCAAGCCGTCCAGACGTCCTCGGCGACGTCCGCCGGCCGCGCGAGAGCAGGAGCAGCGGCGGCACGTTTGCGAGCTCGAGGCGCCGGCGTTTGATCCCCGAGCAGGTCGGGATCAGGCCTCGGATCACCGGAAGCGCTCTCTCCTACGGTAGTAGGAGAGATAGATAGTATTCCCTTCTCTTCTCTTCTCTTGGATGCTGTTTCACGCGGGACAGGCACGTGACCAGGACGGGACTGTCCCTGTGACTTCACAGGGTCGTCCTCGTGAAGCGGCAGCGGAGCACCAGCCGGGCAACCCAGGCTAATCCAGTGCTCGAAATCGGGAGTGGTCACTGACGTACCGTGCCGCTGATTGTGCTTTCGCACGCGCGCGCACTCCGAAACCCAACGCTGGCGGAGCTTCGAAGACCACGCATCGAGCGCGATCTCACAAGTGACCTTGTGGTACAGACGCCCGTCGGAGCACTCCACGAAGCCCCGCAGAACCGAGTCACGAATCTGTCCCCAGGACACATCGATTTGTCCTCGTGACACGTACCCAGCCTTATCTGCGAGCCATCGGTCGTTGTTCGGCACCGAGCCGGCAGGCACCTCGTGCCACGCGGCGCACCAGAGCATCAGCGCCGCCCAGCAGATCTCCGGCGGTTGGTCGACCACGAGCTCGGAGCTTCGAAGCCGAGCGACATCGAGTCCCATGCGCGGGAAGTCGCGCAGGTCGACCTCCGGCGGAACCAGTGGAGCGGGGCGAGGGTCGGTCATGCGTTGCCTCGCGGATTCCCGAGCTGCTGCTCGATCATTGCCCCGTTCCCGGCGGCGATGTTCTCCAGCACCAGATCCATCACCGCATCGACGGTGTGCACGCGCTGGTCGAGCAAAGCGACCATCTGGCCCAGGGTCTGGGCGATCGCGGCTACCAGCTCGATCGGATCCATGGTTTGCCCGTACGCCCGCAGCGCCTCGAGCATCGCGTCTCGCGCCGCGGAGACGCGCGGGGACACCGGCTCGATCACGCCGCCAGGGTGCGGCGGCGCGCCGGTGCCGGTGAGCCAGCCATCGTCCGCGGCTTCAGCCAGAGCGGCCGCCGCCTGCGCGCGCGGCACCGCCGACGGCGAGCTCACCCAGCGTGTTGCGAACGAGCTCGTAGAAGACGGGCCCGCGGCCGCCGGGACCGGCTTCGTACTCCCGGTTCACGTAGCCGGCGGTGTGGGCCGCCTCGAGCGCGTCGCGCACCTGGGATGGCGTGACGCCGCGCAGCTCGCCGGCGATCGCGCCGACTGTCGCGCGCGGTCGCGCGGGCAGCTTCGCCTCGAGGAAGGCGATCACCAGGTACGCGACGGTGCCGGGCTTCGGGGGGAAGGTGTTCACGGCTGGTCGTCTCCAGCGTCTTGGCCCTCCGCCGGCGGCGCATCAGCGTCGCGCTTCGAGCGGGAGACGCCCTGACGCGCACGCATCGAAGTGCCACGCGGCGCGCGGGCCTGCGGTGGCTTGGCCAGCGCGACAGCGGCCAGCGCCTCCACGTAGGGCTGGAACGCCGCCACGGTCACGATGCCGGGGTTCTTCGACTTGCCGCTGCGGATGTTCCAGAGCGTGCCCACGGGCACGCCGGACAACTCCGACAGCTTCTCGAGCTCCGGCTGGCGGAGCAGGCCCAGGGCAGTCGACACCTGAGCCAGAGTGGGAACGGGTGGGATCATCATGGCGCGGAGCGTAGCATAAAGGATGCGAGCACGCCAATTGTCTTGCGGCATGCCTTGCAGAAAGTGATTTCCACAGGCACGACGCCCGGTAGAGTGCCACTTTATGCACAGGCGGCGCGCGAAATTGTCGGAATTGCCCGTTGACTGTTGGCTTGCAGATAGGCAGAGTTCAGTCATCGCGCAACGGAGCGCGGCTAACAGGAGCCCCGAATGACCAAGCCCACCACCGAGCCCAGCAAGGCAACCCAGCGCCGCGACGAGATGCTCGCGGTGATCGTCGCCAAGCACCTCAACCTGACCACCCTGGAGACGCGCAACAGCGACGGGCTGGACTTCAGCGACCAGGCGGTGTGGAGCATCAAGGCTGCGCTCGAGGCCGCCTACGAAGCCGGCCGCCGCGCCGGGCGCCTGGGCTGAACGGGAGACGCAGCATGAACAACATCAAGCCGCGTCTCGTCAGCACAAACCTGCGCCGCGCCAGCGGCACCTGGGTCCGCCTCTGCCCGACTTGGTTCTGCACCGGTATGCCGGCGCGATGGACCAGCACCGAGCAGGCCGGCTGACCGCACCCGCGAGCCCGGCGCGCCCGGGCTTGGGAGTGCGGCCACCGGTCGCCACCACAGGAGCCACGATGAACACCAGCAAGACATCCAGCGCCACCTTCGCGCAGAAGTACCCCGCCTACATGGACCCCGAGACGGCGAAGCGCACGATCGAGCTCGGCCGCGCGCTGCGCGCCCAGCTCCAGCGCCGGCGGCAGTCGGTCACCATCACGGTCGACGCGACGCGCCTGCAGGCCGCGCTGCGCCGCGCGCAGCACTCCACCAGCGGGAGCGCAGCGTGAGCGCCGCCGAGCAGAGCCGCTGCAGCCTCGGGCCCTGGCGCGCCATTCGCTGCGCCTCCAGCTGGCGCATCTACGACCAGCAGGGCAACGCGATCGCCAGACTGGCCACCACCGAGATCACAGAGCCGCGCCGGGCCTACGATGCCCGCCTGATGGCCCGCGCTCCCGAGCTCGAGATGATGTTGGCCGAGTGCGCCGGGATGCTCGGCGCGGCTGCCGACAGCCTGAAGGGCCGCGGCGCCCTCCGGCCGGACGCCGAGCCGGTGCTCCGCGAGCAGCAGCAGAAGTGCATCGCCCTGCTGCGCGCGATCGCGGTCGCTCCGACGGAGAACGCCGGATGAGCGAGCTGCGCTTCCACCTCGCACGCGAGGCTGCCCTCCACGCCGCCTGGGAAGCGTTCCTGGCGGACGTTCCCATGACCTGGATCCGAGCATGAAACTCCACTGCGCCCGCTACACCATCCCCACCCGCATGCCGCTCTGGCAGCGCCTCTGGAACCTGTATCAGCTGCACCGGCTGCGCGAGCAGCTCAAGTGCCTGCAGGATGAGCGCGACGGCTACCTCCAGGCCGCCACGATGCCCGGCTCCGAATTCAAGCTGGGGCCGAAGTACCTGGAGAACTGCGCCGAGCAGGAGCGCCAGCTGCAGGCGCGCATCGCGGTGCTGGAGGTCATGTCATGAGCGACGACGACCCGACAGTGATCGACCAGGCGGCGCGCGAGGCCTTCGTGCTCGAGCTCCGCGCGCTGACGCTGAAGCATGGCATCGCGATCGAGGGATGCGGCTGCTGCGGTTCGCCCTACCTGACCAGAGACGTCCCGGTGACGGATCCGCGTTCCGGGTACGCCATCAGCGCTCGCTCGGAGCACCTCGCCTGGGTTGACCCGAGCCGCGACATCAACTGGCGCCACCGCCAGCGCGAGCTCGTGACAGCAGCGCCGGCCGCAGCACCAGGGAGCGCCGACTGATGGCCCGCGCGCGCACGAAAGAGCCGGATCGCCGCACCTTCCTCGGCGGCACCGATGCGCCAGCGGTGCTCGGCGTCAGCCCCTGGATGACCGCGGTCGACCTGTGGCGCCTGAAGACGGGACGGGTGAAGCCGGAGCCGGATCCCGAGCGCGACCGGCGCCTCGAGCGCGGCAAGCGCCTCGAGCCGTTCATCTGCGAGATGGTGGTCGACAAGCTGCGCGACCAGGGCCACGAGGTCAAGGTGCTGGCGCGCAACGAGCGGTACACCCACCCGAAGTACCCGTTCCTGAAGTGCGAGATCGACCTGGAACTCGAGGTCGACGGAGAGCACGTGACCAGCGACGCGAAGTCGGTCGGCGGCCAAGCCCGGCACCGCTGGGGCCAGGAGGGCAGCGAAGACATCCCGATCGACTACGCCGCGCAGTTCATGGACGGCCTGATGATCACCGGCCGCCAGCGCTGCCTTGCCGCCGCGCTGCGCAGCTTCGATGACGTCGACATCTTCTGGCTGACGCGCGACGAACAGACGATCCAGGGCATGGAGAGCAAGATGGTCTCCTTCTGGCAGGACCATGTCGAGCGCGATGTCCCGCCGGACCCGGTCAACTTCTCCGACCTGCGCGCCCTGTTCGAGAAGCCGGAGCCGCGCCGCGTCGAGGCGACGCCAGAGATCCTCGAGGCGGTCCAGGAGCTCGGCCAGATCAAGGGCCGGATCGAGGCGCTCGAGGCGCGCGAGGAACACCTGCGGTTCACCATCGCCAAGCACATGGGCCCGGCCGAGACGCTGGCCAGCGGCGTCCGCGACCTGATGTCCTGGGCCACCGAGAGCCGCGCCCGCTTCGAGCTCGACCGGTTCAAGCGAGAGCACCCCGACTGGTACGCGCTGTACCTGAAGACCACCAGCACCAGAGTGCTGCGCCGCGCGCGATCGCGGTCGGCCGGCGCCCGATAAGGACCACGATGAACTCCATCGAACTGATCACCCGCGACATCTACCTCCGGCACACCGCCGGCGACGGCTCCAGCACCGTGCGAGAGCACAGGGTCTGGGACGCCGACCGATTCATCGCCGCCAAGCAGGCCGAAGCCGCCAGGCTCGCTGCGAAGGCCCGCGACGACGATGAGCCCGCCGCGTTCGCGGTCGAGCAGATCACCCAGCAGCAGTACAACCACGAGAGGAAAGCACGATGAGCAAAGACGCGCTGCGAGCTGCCGCCACCGGCAGCGCCGCAGAACCCCCGAAGACGATCTTCCAGTACCTTGATGACGCTCGGGTCAAGCAAGGCATCGCCGCGGTCGCCGGCAAGTACCTCACCGCCGAGCGCATGCTCCGGCTGTGCGTGATGGCGGTGAAGAAGACCCCGAAGCTGGCAGCCTGCGACCCGACCACGGTCTTGGGCGCGATGATGACCAGCGCCGCGCTGGGCCTCGAGCCGAACACCGTCCAGCAGCAGGCCTTCCTGATCCCATACAAGACGCGCCGCAAGAACCCGAGCACCGGTCAGTGGGTCGACGTCCTCGAGTGCCAGTTCCAGATCGGCTACCGCGGCTTTGTGACCCTGGCCTACCGCACGCCGCGGCTGAAGGGGCTGATGGCCGAAGCCATCCATAAGGGTGACCACTTCAAGCACCGCCTCGGCTCCGGCACGTTCCTGGAATTCGAGAAGGCGCTGGTCGACCGCGGCGAGATGATCGGAGCCTTCAGCTATGCGCAGCTCGACGGCGGCCAGGAGGTCGCCTGCGTGCTGCCGCTGGACGAAGTGCTGAAGATCCGGTCCCGCAGCGAGACGTACCGCACCCTGGTCCGAGCCGTCGAGGCCGCACAGAACGAGAGCGAGCGCCAGAAGGCGGAGACGAAGCTGGCGGAGACGCCCTGGGTGCTCTGGGAGGATGACATGGCGGCGAAGTCGGCGATCAAGAAGCACGCGAAGCTGCTGCCGATCGCATCCAACGACGCGCTGGCGGTGGCCGCCGAGGTCGACAACCGGGCCGAGGGCGGCGGCTTGGACCTCCGCGCGATGACCACGGTCGAGCAGGTGCGCGAGGTCTTCGAGGAAGGCGGAGAGCCGCCGGCGCTGCCGGACGGTACCGCCGAGCAGGAAGCCAGCCGCGAGGCCTTCGGCACGGTGGCGCGCGGCAACCAGCAAGCCACCGCCACACCAGCGCCGGCGCCGGCCGAGCCGGAGCGCAACCAGGCCGCGGCCAGCGGCGGTGGCAAGCGCAAGCCGCCCGCAGCAGCGGCGCCGGCTGCAGCCGCGCCGGCAGAGCCGCAGCGCACCTACGCCGAGATCGCCGATGCGATCAAGGCGGCGAAGGACCTGGACAGCGCCCTGCTCGAGCTCGACGGCGCGCGGCACCTGCCGCCCGACCAGGCGAAGGACCTCAAGGCGATGGTCGACCGCATGTTCAGCGGAGACTGAGCGCCAGCAAGATCCGCCCGATAGGGCATACGACGGAGAGAGTGAACGATGAGCAAGATCAACCTCGGCGACGAAGCGAAGGACCGCGTCTCCGGCTTCCAGGGTGTCTGCGTGGCCATCACGCAGTGGATCAGCGGCTGCGCGCGCCTGACGCTCCAGCCGCCGACCGGCAAGGACGGCAAGATCCCCGAGGCCCAGACCTTCGATGAGCCGATGCTCCAGCTGGTCAAGGCGGCCAAGGTCGCACAGGGCCCGATGAAGACCGGCGGCCCGCGGCCGGAGCCCGCGCGCGCACCGGCGGCCAAGCGCTGACAGTTTCCGGGTGGGTGAGAGCAAGCGCTCTGAGGGGAGTTGGATGGCTCCTGGTCCCCGATAGTCCGGCGTCGCGTCCGGCCCCACCCTCCATCACCAGCACCATCACCACCACGATCGGAGAACCATGTTCGAACTCCTCGCACCTACCAAAGCGAAGCTGCTGGACGTCGTCGTCCTCAGCCAGAAGAATCGGCAACCGGATGAGAACCCCGGCGCGAAGCTGAACTTCGAGATCGCCCTCGCAGCGGACGTCCTCGATGCTTTCGACCCGAAGCTGCGCGTGATGCTGTTCATGAAGGGCAGCGGCAGCGAGAGCGCCAAGCAAGCCGCGCTCGACGGCATTCCCGCCGCCTCCGATACCCCGAACCTGACGGGCATCGGCATGAAGATCGGCAAGTTCCCCTGGAAGCAGGAGCTCTCCGGCTACACCCTGGTCATCGACCACGGCATGGGCGGCAAGAAGTCCGACCTCGAGATCAGCGACGGCATGCTGTCGAACTGGCGCTTCACCCCGAAGGAAGGTGGCACCTTCATCGCCAGGATGAGCTACGAGAGCGCGAACGTGACGGAAGCACAGTTCGGCCGGCTGGCCAAGATGAAGTCGCGCGACATCGAGGTCAAGTTCTTGCCGCCGGAGGAATCGCAGCAGCAGCTCCCGGGCGCGACCACCCAGCCGAACAAGGGCGACGGCTCCTGGCCTTTCCCGGGCAAGGGAGCAGCGCCAAGCGAGGCGCCGCCGCAGTCGACCACCACCGAGGTCGTGAAGGGCAAGCCTGCCGCGAAGAAGACCGCCGCGGCGAAGACGAAGCCCGCGGACAAGGCCAGTGCACAGGCAGCAGCCGCCACCGGAGCATTCGTCGCCTCGGCCACCGGCAGCAAGGCCCACTGACCATGAGCAGCCTGCCGAACCGGCTGTTCCGGCGCGGCGCCGGCGTGCCGCAAGGGACACCTTGTGATCGACGTCCACGCCACTGTCGACGGTCGCAAGGTCTCCACCAGCTACCCCTGCCGGCCGGCAGGGCCGCTGGCGGCAGCCGAGCGAGCGGTGAAGTTCCGCGAGCAGCACACCGGCGTGCCGTACCCCTTCAGCCCGCGCCAGGCCTGGATTCGCCTGCGCGCCCACGGAGAGTCGTGATGAACCCAGACACCGGTCACCTGTTCCGACTGCGCCGCGGAGAAGACGCGCCCGCCGGCACCGAGGTCCTGCCCGCCGACTTGCACCAGATCGCAAACCTCAAGATCAGGCGCGACCCCGATGCCAAGGTCAACCTGAAGTCCAGCACGCCGCTGGCCAAGTGGGCGAAGAAGAAGCGCCTCGAGCGCATCGCCGCGAAGTCCCGCCGGCGCAACCGCAAGTAGAACCACCAGGAGCCACCATGAATGACCATGCCAAGCGGCGCCAGCCGCTCCCACCCCGAGATCCAGCCAGGAGCGACACCGAGCAGGGCCTGTTCCAGAAGTTCATCGTCACCCGCACCGACGGCTCGAGCGGCCCGGGCGGCAAGCACGAACACTGCGAGTACTTCGTTCTCGACATCGACCACGACCAGCACGCCATGCCCGCGCTCGAGGCCTACGCCCGCACATGCGCAGCGACGCACCCCGAGCTCGCGGTCGACCTGCAGCAGCGATACGGGCTGCCGGTGGACGCCACTATGCCGCCGACGGCCGAGCAGGTGCTGCGCCGGCGCGCTCACGCGATCGGCATCGCACGCGACATCGCCGATGCATTCAACCGGGAACACAGCGATTGGGCGAACAGTGGCCCACTGTTCCGCAAGCTGGTCGATGAGCTGCTGACCGAGTCGGAGCTCGTGCGCGCGATCGCCGCGTGGCACCGGGCCACCGAGCGCATGGTGGACGGCACGCCGCCCGGACACGAGGTCGAGAGCGACCGCAGCATCAGCGACCGCGCGCGAGGCCTGCTGGCCCAGCTCGAGGCGCTCGGCATTCGCAGCGTCCTGAGCGCGCACCACGAGGAATGGTGGCGGATCCACGGCGACCACGAGCGCCTGCAGCGCGAGGTCCTGCAGGTGCTGCACGACGGCCTGCGGGCCCGCCAGCGTGCCGCCGGCGGACTGGTCAGCCAGGCGCAGAGCGATGCCGCGGTCGAAGCGCTGGCCAGCGCCGAGATGCCGCACGCGGTACCGGGCCGAGCTCGCGATCTGGCCGCATGCCTGGAGAACTTCAGCCGCACCAGCCGGATGGGCGGTTCCTGGACCGTTGGCATGGCGGTTGACTTCCTCCAGCAGGTGGCTGACCACTGGAACCGACGCCCGGCAGCTGGCATGAATCTTTCCAGGGAGAGAGCGCCCGCGGTGCACGCCACACCGGTGCTACTCGAGACGACCGCGCTATGGGCGGGAGCGCAGACCAGCCAGAGCGACGGCGCCGTGCACTTCACCCGCGAGGCCTGGGAGAAGTTCGTGCAGGCCCTCGGCGCCGAGCCGCCGCTCGAGATCCTGGTCAGCCCGACCGATAGCGTGCGTGCCGACCAGGTGCACCAGCGGTGCGCCGAGCGCGGCTGCCAGGAAGCGCTGACCTGCCCGGCCGGTCGGTGCGTGATGTTCGACCGCCAGCAGCCCTGCGGCTGCCGCGAGGGCGAGTGCGAGAGCAAGCCCGATCGCGCCTGCAGGATGACGCGCGAGATCCAGGAAGGGGGACACCAGTGAGCAAGCCGAAGTACTCGTTCGACGCGCCCGACCAGGCGCGCCTGAAGACCGCACGCCTTGAGATCGAGGCCATCCTCCAGAAGCACGACCTCGCCGGCGCCGTGGTGCTGCACACCCCGGGCATGTCGGAATGGTTCTACCAGGTCCGGCCCAGCTATTCGTGCCTGTGGATAGACGAAGCCGCCGGCGCGGCCAGGATCAAGGCGAAGCTGGCCGACTACGGTGGCGACAAGGCCGCGCAGCAGCACGACATCGCCGCGACCGCGAACATGGTGCACTCGATGGCCAGCGAGCTCACGCACGCCGCGCTGATGTTCTCCACGATCGATCAGGTGGTCACGAGAGCCACGCGAGCGGAGCACCAGGCCGGCGGCTTCGTGCCAGACCCGATGGAAGGAAAGCCGCAATGAGCCTGCCATACGAAACCGCCACCAGTGGCGACAAGGCCCTCGCCGAGCTCCAGCGCGTGCTCCAGAAGTTCGGGTGTCAGAGCTTCGGCACGATGGTCGACCAGGAGAAAGGATCGACGCTGGTGCAGTTCCGCTGGCGCAACCGGACGGTCAGCCTCGAGGCGAGCTGGAAGGGCTACGCCGCCGCCTGGAAGCGCGCGCACCCGCACACCTACCGGTCGACCAGGAGCGTCGCCGAGCACGACCGGAAAGCGCTCGAGCAGGCCCAGATTAGCGTCTGCAGCGTGCTCCGGGATTGGGTGAAGGGCCAGGTGACGGCGATCGAGTGCGGCGTGATGAGCTTCGAAGCCGCGTTCATGCCGCACATGCTGCTCCAGGACGGTCGCCGCGTGCTGGACAAGGTCCAAGCCGACAACCTGCTGCCGGCGCCGGAGACTACGCCATGAGCGAGATGCGCGCATCAATGCCGGCGGCCGTCAAAGGCCTGCGCCTCGGAGAGCATCCAGAACCGCACGCCGTCTGGTCGCTCGAGGAAGCCGCCTGGATCGAACAGCGCGACCAGCAGTGGCGACTGTGGGCCGAAAGCGCCGCCCCAGCGCCAGCAGCGCATCCGCGCCAGTTGGTGAGCGTGAGCAGCATCGACGTGGAGCGCCTGATTGCCGAGTGCTTGCCCGGCGGCTCTGTGTGCGACCCGCAGGCCGTGGCCGACAACATCCGGCGCTACTGCAATGCTTGGCCAGGTGCAGCGCCAGCAGCGCAGCCGCTGACGGAAGCCCCGGCCGAACTTCGCGGGCTCGACACTGCGAGCCGGGTGCGGTTCTACGAGCACGACTTCTACGTGCTGTCGAACTTCAGCGCCTTCACGCTGTACTGGAGAGGGCTGCGCTTCGACACCAGCGAGGCCGCCTATCACTTCGAGAAGTTCACCGACTCGGATGGCGCAATGGCTGACGTTGCCGCGATCCGGCACGCCATCCTCAAGGCGCCGTCAGCGCATGAAGCCTTCAAGATCGCCGAGCACAACAAGGCGCACCGCCGCCCCGATTGGGACGATGTGAAGGTCGGGATCATGCTCGACATCCTGCGCGCCAAGGTGCAGCAGCACGAGTACGTGCGCCGCAAGCTGCTGGCCACCGGCGACCGCGAACTGGTCGAAGACTCGTGGCGCGACGACTTCTGGGGCTGGGGGCCGAACCGCGACGGCAAGAACATGCTCGGCCGCCTCTGGATGCAGGTACGCGCCGAACTGCGCGCAGCAGGAGCCACCCATGCCTGACGACACCCAAACCGAATTTTGTTGGCTGGTAGAAGAGTTCGCGCCGAACGGCAACAGCACCGGCCGCTACATGCTGGACATGGGTTCTCTTGCCATCACTCACGACGTGTATGCGGCGCGTAGGCTGCGGCGCGAGCAGTCAGCAGGCTTCCGAGCGCTGGACATGAAGGAACGCCACGGAGGCGACTGGCGGCCTGTGGAGCACGGCTTTGAGCCCGCCCCAGCAGCGCAGCCGGCGCCCGAAGCGTGCCAGCCCAACGGTCTGATGTTCGACGCCTACGGAGAGCCGCGCACGCGATATGTGCGGGTCACGCTAAACGGCACCCACTGCGTCATGCATCCGAGCGAGGGCGACTGCTACGTTCAGGACGCTCGCAACGCTGGCGACCCCGATTGGGAGCGCTACATCGTGCGCGACGTGTACCTGAGCGAGCGCGAGTTTGAAGACCTGGGAGAGTTCAATGGCTGGTGACAACAAGGCCGCGCAGCCGGTGATGCCGGAGCCGGACTGCTGGGCAGTGCTGACGCCGAACGGATCGCGCCTCGTGTCGCGTGATGAAGCCAAGGGCCGTGTGCAAGCGTATCCGCTCTACGCCGCCGAAGCCGCCACCGCCCTCTCCGAAGCTCGCTGTGCGCAGCTACAGGCCGAGATTGAGAGCCTGCGGGCCGCACTCAAGTGGTACGCCGACGGCGAGCATTTCACCAAGGCCGACCCGGATGCCTGGGACACCGTGAGCGGAGAACCGCAGAACTGGTGGTGCGACGAGGCCGGCACCGCGATGGTGGAGGACGGCTCGCTTGCCGGCATGGTGCTGGCCGGCAAGCTGACAGGGCAGAAACTGGCCGCGATTGAAGACGGCGAAGACGTCACCATCGACACCGCCCTCAACGCCGGCAAGGGAGAGGGCGATGCCTGACCAGAAGCAGATTCCGGCCACACCGGCTGAGGCCGAAGACCTCGCCAAGCGGGCCGTCGAGCAGTACCTCACGGCATGCCGCCTCACCGACGCCGC
>JAKJFB010000001.1:0-26225 GCA_022705125.1 Pseudomonadota bacterium | reverse complement strand
GGGAGAACCACCATGTCTGACCAGAAGACCAGCCCGGCCACGCCCGACGAAGCCGAGCGCATCGCCGTGAAGGCCGTAGGCGACTACCTGACCGCGTGCCGCATGACCGACCAGGCGCAGATCGGCAACTACCTGATGAAGCTGTGCAGCGTGGCCGGCGTCGTGATGGCGCAGGCCGAGGGCTCGGTGCAGGCCTACGAGCGGCTGGTCGGCACCGCGGCCTTCATCGCGAAGACCATGCCGGAGCAGCCGGCGAAGCTCCACAGGGTGCAGTGATGCGCGAACTCCCGATCCTCTTCAGCGGCGCGATGGTGCGTGCGCTGCTGAACGGCACGAAGACCCAGACACGCCGAGTGGTGAAGCGCGTCGGCCCAGCGCACGCGCAGGCGATCAGCTTCGCTAGCGGCGCGTGGCAGTACGCCGACAACGACGGCTGGCACGACGCGAACGCACCGCGCCGCCTCTGGGTGCGCGAGACCTTCGCCAAGATCGACGGCCAGACCCAGCCGTGGATCGAGACCGACTACCGCGCCACCTACACCCACGGCGACCGACTCGGCGACACGCTGGGCATCAAGAAGCGCTGGACGCCGGCCATCCACATGCCGCGCGCCGCCAGCCGCATCACGCTGGAAGTCACCTGCGTGCGCGTCGAGCGGCTGCAGGACATCAGCGAGACGGACGCGAAAGCCGAGGGCGTCTCGGCCAGCCCGACGTGCCTGCAAGATGACGACACCGATGCGTTTCGACGCATCGGCCCGGTGCCCGACAACAGCTTCCCGATCGCCAGGTACGCCGCGCTCTGGGAATCGATCAACGGTCCGGGCAGCTGGGCGGCTAATCCGTTTGTCTGGTGCGTCAGCTTCAGGCGCGTTGAACCATGAGGCGCTGCTCCTGCTGCCGAGTTGAGAAGGCGCTCGACCAGTTCTACGGCGACGCGCGACGGCCAGACGGCCTGAAATCACAGTGCAAGACTTGCCATTGCAAAGGGTCCATCGCCACGCGAGATCCTGAGCGGACGCGCCGATCACGAACGGCATCTGCGCGACGCACGCGAGCCGCGGATCCCGAAAGATTCCGCTTGCGGGAGCGCTTGGCGTCCAAGCGGAGAGTGAAGTCGGAGAAGACTGCGGCTAGGACAGCGCTCAACGCGGCGGTTCGGTCTGGCGCGCTGCAGCGCCCTGATCGCTGTCAACAGTGCACGCAGATTGCGAAGGTGCACGGCCATCACGAAGACTACGGCCAGCCGCTGCAGGTTCGTTGGCTTTGCCCGCAGTGCCACGCGGACGTCCATCGAACGGAGACATGATGCCCATCAAGCCAGAGAACCAGAAGCGCTACCCGCCCGAGTGGCCGCAGATCCGCCTGCAGATGCTCGAGCGAGCGCGGTGGCGCTGCGAGCACCCGGGATGCGGCGCGGCCCAATACGGGCTCGGCCGCTGGGTCCTCGAGGCCGGCGAGCTCGCGCGCTGGGTGCCGATCGTCGGCAACACCCCGATCGCCACGGCGCAGGACCAGGCGATGCACCGCGCCGGCGAAGGCGCGCACGCCGACGGCACGCCCTGGACGTTCGCCGCCGCGAAGGCCTTCCTGCAGCAGTTCGCCTGGGAGGAACCTCAGCCGATCATCATCGTCCTGACGGTCGCCCACCTGAACCACCAGCCGGAGGATTGCCGGCCGGAGAATCTGCGCGCATGGTGCCAGCGGCACCACCTCGCGTACGACCTCGAGCACCACCAGCAGAATGCGCGCGCCACCAGGCGCGCCCGCCGGGCGATCGGCGAGCTGTTCTGAGCACCAGGAGAACCCATGCAGCACCTCACCATGACCCTGAGCAAGCTGGCCAGCAGCGGCGAACCGCAGGAGCTCTTCGCCGGCCTGCTGCGCCAGGACGGCCGCATCACGCTCATCGCCGACGAACAGCCGGCGGCCGCGAACATGGCCGCCTCGGTCGAGATCGACCGCAGCGAGGCGATCCGGCTGATCAACCACCTGCGCCAGGTGTTCGGCATCGGCCGCCAGGAGCTCGCCGAGATCCAGCCGTGAGCACGAAAGACATCAGCGACCTGCAGGTGCTCGAGGCCTGCCGCGACTGGCCGGCAGCGGTGACCTTCGCCGACCTCCTGCTGGCGGCCCGTCACCAGCAGCACCCGAAAGTCGCGTTCCGCGCGCTCGAGCGCGCCGCGCGCCGCGGGCTGATCGAATACGGCGTCAGCCTGCGCACGGCATGGGTCACGGCCGCCGGCGCAGAGCTTCTCCAGCAGCACGGCCGCCCGACGGAGCGCCAGCGCGCGGAGCCGAACGGCGACGGCTGCATCGGCCTCCAGGTGCTGTGCAGCACCGGCGCCGAGCTCCGCCAGGCTTGGTACCAGCCGGTGCGTCTGGAGCTCTGGAAAGAGCACCGGGACCGGCCCGGCTTCACCCTGATGCTGCAGACCGACCTGCGCATGCTGCTGGGCCCGGACGACCTCCAGGTGCTCGCGATGGCGCCCTACACCCTGCCGGCCGAACAGCCGACGGTCTGACCCGTTCCACGTGGAACCCCCTGGTCGAGGGGGTGCGGCTTTATTCACGCTCTTTCGCTTGCTTATATGCGAGTCGAGTCGCATAGTGAAGACATCAGCAACGCACCAGGAGCCACGAACATGACCACCAGCACCAGCATCGCCCAGACCCCGCGCCACCTGCGCACGACGATCGAGACGAACCGGTTCTACCGGAGCCACCTGCGCCAGCCCAGCGGCCGCGGCAGCTGGCTGTTCGAGAACCGCGCCGGCGAGGTCCTCTTCCACTGCAACGACACCTACGCCGCCGCGCGCAAGGCCGCGATCGCCTACGGCACCGAGAACGGCATCGACGTCCTCTACACCTGCCCCTGAGCAGGCCGCGAGCACCAGGAGCCAGCCATGAACCTGCCCCCCGAACTCCGCCGGCTCCAGCGCCGCCTCGAGCGCTGGGAGCTCGAGCACCTGCGCGAGCACGCCGCCGCGCTGGCCGCCCAGGTCGAAGACCTCCAGCAGCGCCTCGATGACGCGGAGCGCGCCGCGGACTTCTGGTGGCAGCAGGCGGAGAACCTGCGCGAGAGCGCCGCCGGCGACGGCCTGCAGCTCGGCCTCACGGTCGACGGGCAGGTCGGCCTGCTGGCCGCGGTGCCGCCGACGGAGGGCCCGCGATGCACAGCTTGAGCATCAGCGCATTCGACAAGCTGCCCGACGTCAGCACCGCATGGGGCCGCCGGCAGGTCGCGATCGAGGGCCGGATGGTGAGCATCCCGGTCATGATCGAAGCGCCAGCAGCGCTGCTCCAGCGCGACGGCGACGGGATGTTCATGGACCCGAGAGACGGCTCCACCTGGATGGTGGGCTGGGTCGACGGCGTCCGGGTGCGCCGGCGCGCGGGGACCTGAGCATGGCCACCAGGATCAAGCCGCCGGCGGTGCTCGAGCAGCCGCTGACCTTTACCCGGGCCGACCCGGCGGAGCTCGAGCGATTCGACCCTGCAACGAAGATCTGCTCGATGAACTGCGGGCCGCACCGAGACGACCCGCGCACGCCGGCGGAGCGGAAACTGCTCTGCACGGAGTGCTGGCCTAACGCGGAGCTAAGCGGCCCGGGCCGGCGCAGATGAACTGTCAAGGAATGCTTGAGCGTTGCCCGCCGGCCTGGGTCCGCTTGAGCGCACTGTTGGGCGGCCCTTACCGGAGCGTGATGATGTTTGTACTGAAAGACGAGGTTCGAACGGCTCGCAAGTTCTACCACTGCGACGCCAGCGAAATGTGGCGCAGTTATGGGCCGCCAGAGAACGAACTCACAGCCGAAGAACGGCTGGTGCTGGACGGCGTGAAGGCGGACAAGTGGAAGATCAGGCCGGGGCAGCGCTACCGATGCCTTGTGTTCCGAGACGGCCGCGAGGTTGTGACGCAACGCGCCAGACTAGACATGGACAACCTGTGCCAAGAGCACGACCTTTATGACGACGCCTAAGCGCTACGAAGGTGGCCGGATCAAAGGCGGGTGCAGCCTGCACGACGCCGAGAAGCCCGAGCTTTGCCAGAAGCACCTGCAGCGTTGCCCGGAGCCGCGCACGGTGGACTGCTGCGGCGTAGTGGACGAGCACGACATCATCGAGTGCAGCCGCTGCGGCAAGCAGTGGACCGTGCCCTGCAGCTTCGACGAGGACTACTCATGACGTACTCGTGGCTGGTGGAGAACTTCACCAAGGATGGGCAGTCCACTGGACTCTACATGCTGTGCCAAGTGAACATGACCGTCACCGCCGACGTGAACGCGGCGCGCAAGTTCCGCCGCCAGCGAACGGCCGAGTTACGAGCGCTGGACATGCGCGAAGCGAGGCGCGGCGACTGGCGGGCCGTGGAGCACGGCTTCGATGACAGCAAGACGCCCAACGTCGAAGCTAAGGGGCTTGAGCCCGAAAGGAACTCACGATGACCACAGAGCAGCCGGGCGCAAGTCCCGCCTTTAGCGACCAGTTAGGCGCGGCTCCGAAGCGATACGCCTTGGATGTGCAGTGCCTTTACACCGACGACACCAAAACTCTCATGAGCAAGGGCCACCAAGACCCGGCCGAGTTCATGAAGGCGTGCGAAGAGTGGTACGGCGGCCCGCTGAAAGGCTGGGGCAAGGTGCGCCACGGCTGGGGCCGCACTGTTCCCGACCGCACTGGCGAATACACGTTCCTGATGCTGCCGGCTAAGCCGCACTCGCGTGGCGCGTACCCGACGACGACCGTGATTGACAACCCGGCGTATGACAACGAAGACGCCTAACGTGTCTTGGGCGGCTGCCGCCCGGAGCGAAAGGAAGGAAGCATGAAGATCAGCAACGACATGGTGAGCCGGTTCCTGACGTGGCCCGTGCCCGCCGACGTGTACCCGGATGGCGAACCCGGCAAGCCCGGCCGCACCGGCACGAACCTACTAACCGCGGA
This sequence comes from Pseudomonadota bacterium, assembly GCA_022705125.1. The sequence goes on along the minus strand of JAKJFB010000001.1, from coordinate 21,278 downwards.
ACAAGCACGCGCGATGCTGGAGCATGTGCTGGGCTTCAACGAGCCCGCGATGACGCGCGAGTTCTGCGCCGCCTTCCCGGGCAGCGCGGCTGGCATGATCGACGTGCTGGCCCGCCGCTTGGATGCCCGCGACGTGGAGATTGCGCGCCTGCGCACCGCGCTGCGGTTCTACGCTCGCGGCGACCACTACAACCTCGACGAGAGCGAGGAGTTCGACACCGTGAGCGGCGAGCCGCAGAACTGGCTGTGCAGCGGGCGCGAGGACAGCGCCACGATGGTGGAGAACGGTCGGGTGGCGCTGTTCGCCCTGCAGGGCATCGACGCCGATTGGCGTGACGGCGACGAGGACAACCAGCCGCAGCCGGTGGAAGGCGAAGTCTCGTGCGTGGAATGACGCCCAACGATGGAGCTGAACCGCATGCCCCTGCCTGACCTTTCACCGGCCGCCGACGCCTCGCGGGGCATGTCGAGTTCGAGCGACGGGTTATGCGCCGTGGTTGCGCCGCGCATGGTGGCCGCGCTCTACGTGGAGCCGAAGGGCTGCTATGTGGGAGTGCCTGGAGTGGACCCGTGGGACGAAGCCCGCGATGCGCGAACCTACGCCGGCCCTCACCCGGTTGTGGCGCACCCGCCCTGCCAGCGCTGGGGCCGGTTCTGGCACGGCAGCACGCGCAAGCCGCACCAGTACAAGCTGGGCGACGATGGCGGGTGTTTTGCAGCCGCGCTGCATGCTGTGCGGACCTATGGCGGTGTGTTGGAGCATCCTGCCCACAGCAAAGCGTGGGACGCCTTCGCGCTGCAGAAGCCAGAGATGGGCAAGGGCTGGCAGTTGGTGCTGGATGGGCGCGGCGGCTACTGGGTGTGCTACGTGGAGCAGGGCCACTACGGGCACGAGAGCAGAAAGCCGACGTGGCTGCTGGCAGCGAAGGTGCGCAACCCGCCCGAACTGAACTGGACGAAGGGCCAGCAGCGTTTGCCCGCGTGGATGGTGGAACGCTACGGCTACGAAAAGGCCAGGCGCATCGGCGTGGTGGCGATGGTGGGCGGGAAGAACAAGACCGCGATCCGCAACGCCACGCCAGAGCCGTTTCGCGACTTGCTGCTTTCGATAGCGCGCAAGGCGCATAACCAGGAGATCACCGGCGCGTAGCGTCCGGTGGATCGGACGTTAGGCCCGGCCGGTCACGGCGCCGGCTTCAGCGCGCGGTACTGCCGCTCGCAGACGTCGCGGGCCCTGGCGGCACCGTCTGCAAACTCGATAGTTCCCGCTTCAGCCTCGTCCAGCCTTCGGCGCAGGTAGGCTGACAGATCGCGGGCCTCGGCGGCTCCAGGGCCTCCGCCGCCAGATCCGGGATCGCCGCCACAGGCCCGGGCTTCGAGAGCGGCGAGACGGTCGCGCAGCTCGCCAGCAGCAGACTGCTGCTCGAGCAGAGCAGCGCGAGCACGCGCCGCGGCTTTCCTGGCTTCATCGATTGCCCCCTTCTTCTCCGCCTCGCGCTGCTGCGTGGCAGCCTTGGCTTCAGCCGCACTGGCGGCACGCTCGGCGACGGCCGCCGCCTTGGCCGCTTCGAAGTCGGCGCGCACCTGCCGCTCCTGGTGCCGGTGCCAGCCGCCCCAGGCCAGCACCGCGGCGAGCACCCAGGCCCAGGTCGGAATGCCGCTGGCCAGCGCGAGCGCGGCTCGGATCACGACCAGCCCTCGGAGCGCTGCTCGCGGCGCTTCGACAGGATCCACCAGCCCACGGCGATCAGCGCGATGGCCAGCAGGCCGCCAGGCGGGATGCCGACGAAATCGGCCACAGAGCCGACCAGGCCGCGGATGGCACCCAGCGCACCCTGGACCGGCTCGAGCGCAGCCTTGGCCCCGTCCGCGGCCGCGGTGACCTCCTGCAGCACGGGAGCCATCTGCGTGGCCGCAGTGACCGCGCCGGCGCCGATGGTGACGGCAGAGCCCTGCGCGATGGGAGAGCGCGCCAGGCTGGACTCGGCCTCCACCGCCTGCGGCATGCGATCGACGCCGAGCTCCGGCGTGAGGTACAGCGCTGCCTCGCGCGCGCGCCGCGCGGTCAGCCCGTCTAGGACCTCGCGCTTCCCGGTGCGCGGGTTCTTGGCCTTGTTCCACAGGGCGAACGCACGCGCCGCCGCCTGCCGGTTGCCGGCGTTGTGCTGGCGCAGCACGGTCGACCGCGCCAGGCCGGCGAGCCCGATGTTGTAGGCGAGGCTGACCAGCGCCCCGAGCTCGTTCGGCGACGGCTCGCGTTTGCACAGGTCGCGCACGGCGCGGGTGCGCTCCTGCAGGTCCTCGAGCAGCCAGGCGTCGGCCTGCTCCTTCGTGCACCTATCACCGGGCCGGACCCCGTCGGTCTCGCCCCAGCCGATGGTCCAGACGCCCGCCGGGCACCGGTAGGCGACAGGAGCGAAGCCGCCGCCCGGGCCCTGCTCGTCCTCCGCCATGGCCAGCACCACCGGCAGCGGGATCGGCCATGGCAGGTTCGGGTCGGGCGGGACGAAGCGAGCGCGCGTCACGGCTTGCTCCTGACGCCGCCGACGGCGTGCCGGAGCCCACCAGGCTGAATCGGCCGCGGCCGGTTGGTGCCCGCCGGCGGCGCGAACCGCCAGCGCTTCAGACTCATCAGCAGGAACACCAGCACGCCGGCGCTGGCGCTGGCTGCAGCCCACTCGGAGTGGTGCGCGAAGGACAGCAGGATCGACCCGAACATCCCGATCGCCAGCACCGCGTGCTGCACGAACACCGATAGCTCGGTGACGCCGCGCATCATCTTTGCCACGCGGCACCCGAGCACCACGCAGACGATGCCAGCGACGGCCACGTTGATCACCACCGGCAGGTGGTAGAGCGCCACGGTCCAGAGCGCCTCGAGCACATCGGTCGCGTTCATGGCTTTACTCCTCGCACTGCGCGCCAGACGTCGAGCAGCATGTCGAAGCCTTGGCGCCACTTGTCTGGGAGCGCAGCGATCGCCAGGGACACCGGCAGCAGCAGGCCGGTGTACGCGAAGCCCGCGGTGCCGTCCAGCGCCACGGCGAAGGGGACGGTGAAGCCGACCGAGCCGATCAGGCTGACCACCACGTACACAAGGGTGGGCATGCGCGCGTTCTCGTCGCGCCGGTACAGCCCGATCAGCAGCCCGGCGAACCACCCGAGCAGGATCAGCGCGTAGGCGCTGATGAACTGCGCCGCGCGCGGGCCCCAATAGAACCCGGCCAGCGTGAGCGCGGCGGCCCACAGCGACAGGTCGAGATCAGGACCGGGAGGGGGGGGAGTTGCCATAGAGGCTCCGAAGCACCAGGAGGGAGAGCCAGAACACCACCACGATGCCGAGCGCACCGAGGTCGAGATCCAGGCGCGCACTGCAGATCGACTGGCCCGGCTGGACCGGCCACGGCTTGCGCATGTAGAGGAACGAGCAGAGCGCCACCTGGACCTCCTCAACGGAGAACCAGAGCGCCACCGCGTAGATCACCAGCGATCGCTGCACCTGCAGCACCGCCAGCCAGACCATCGTCACGAGCGCGAGCGCCCCCATCGCCTTGGCCGCCAGCCCGCGCTGCTCCGGCGGCCACAGGTCATAGGCGTAGTGCCGGACGAACAGGGCCACCAGGAGCACCGCAGCGACATCAGTGCGGCTCGAGCGGACCGCCACCGCCGCCTCCCATGGGGCGCAGAGCACGCAGAGCCTCGGGCCAGGTGCGCTCGCCTTTGAGGCGCCACACCGCGTAGGCGGCGCCGATGATCAGGCCGGCGAGCAGGGACAGGATCTCCATGGCAGGCCTCCGGGGTTGCGTTGCGGCGGATTATGCCCCGCCAGGCTCGGTCGAGATGGCAGTCAGGAGGGTCACTGTCGCCGAATCCAGGACGTCCAGCGTGGTGGCGTCGCGGATCTCGAAGAACAGCACCCGAACGGCGTTTCGATCGACCGAGGCGCTGACGAACGAGCTGGTCAGCTCCCAGGTGCGGACGGTGCCAAGAGCCTCCCAGCTGCCGATCGTCCCGGTGAAGCTGATGGTCCCGGCGCCATCGAACGACGACAGGAGCGTTGCGCGGATCTCGTAGTCGTCCGCTCGGGTCGGCTCGATTTCCCCGTAGAGGTTCCATTCGCCTGTCGGGAACGACGTGCCGCCGCTGATCGGCGCATCCACGATGACGGAGAGCAGGCCGGTAGCGCCGAACGAGATCGCAGCCACGAGGTCCGGCGAGTACACGGTGCTGTCTGTCAGCGCCTGGATCTCTCGATCGAGGATCCGCGGCACCACGAGCGTCCCGCCACCGGTGTCGACGCCGCCGGAGTCGTCCGGCAGCCCGACAGGATCCTGCACCTCGCCAGGGCCAGGCAGCAGGTCGTTGTCGGCGGTGTGCACGCGCTCGTCATCGATGAGCCCGACCAGGGCGAACAGCTGCGCGCCGTCTTCGGTGAGCCCGCCGTCGCTGATGTTCTGGACCTTCACCAGCTCGCGGCTGCCCTCGAGCGGGCCGAGCAGGAACTTGGGCCGCTCGCGCGTGCCGTCGTCCATCACCAGCGTGAAGCCAGGAGAGGACGCCAGCGTGACGTCATACGGAGTCGGGCCCGGCGTCACGCGGATCGGGTCGGCCAGAGTTCCGTCGTCCCGCATCAGCGTGATGTACAGATCACCAGCATCCCAATCCGGGACCTCGGACAGGCCCATCACCAGCGTGCCGGTGTCGAACTCCACGACGTCGCCGCTCTGGGCATAGCCCACCAGGTCGGGCACCACCGCCACCGGACTCATGTAGGCCGGCAGCATGCCCTGCATTTCGGTCGTCAGCGAGACGGTGCGGTTGCGATACAGCATGCGCGCCGCCTCGTAGCGCCCCTCGCGCTCGGCATGCGTGGCGCCCACGATGCCCTCGAGGCGCAGGAGCACCGGGTAGGCCATGTCCGTGAGCTCGACGCCAGGGATCGGGCACGGGATCTCGGTCCACTCGTTCGTGCGGTGGTCCTGGTACTCCACGATCACGCCGTCGGGAGAGCGGCGCTGCCGGAGCGCCTCGGAGATGGAGATGCCGGGCTGACAGTTGCGCGGCGTGAAGGCGGTCACCGGGACGTCCGCGAGCTCGTCGCGCGCGATGCTGATCACGCCGTTGCGCCGGAAGACTCGAGCGCGGCCCGCTCGAGCGATGAGCTGCGCGGCGTCCCAGCCGCTGATGGTCTGGTCGAAGACGTAGTCGAAGCGGTCCTGCCGAGAGTCCGCCTGCACCGCCAGGTCGTAGAACGACTGCAGGTCGATCCGCTCGTCGGCCTTGTTCATGCCCCAGGTCGGCGAGGTCAGGAGATCGAGGCACCACCACACCCAATTGCGGGTGTGCTCTTCGGCGCCCCAGGTCAGGTCCGGATTGAGCGTCCGGCAGTAGGCCTGCACGATCAGCCGCAGGTCACGACTGGCCGACTGCGAGAGCTGGCTGGTCGCGCGCATCACGACCTCGAAGTGCGCAGTGTCCGGATTCAGCGGCGCCGGCTCGGCGAGATAGGCGCGCAGCCCAATCCAGGCGATCTCGTGCAGCGCGGAGGGATCGGTGTCCTGCACATCAGTCCGCACCACGCGGACCTCCACGCGAGCAGCAGTCGGGAGCGTGTACTTGTCCGACCAGCGCTGCGGCGTCGCGGTGAAGGCGGTGCGCGTCTCGTTGGCCAGCGTCTGCCAATTGCCGAGCACCTGCCCGAAGTCGTTAATCTCGCGGTACTCGACGCGCCAGGTGACGGTCAGCGCGCCGGTCTTGCCCAGGCCGCGCACAGCCGAGACGTCGACGCCGATCGCGGCGCAGGTCCGGCGCGGCGCGCAAGCCGCGTAGCCGCCCACGTAGCGCCCGGACTCCATCACCTGCGGCGAAGACACCTCCACCGCGCTGGTGACGTTGGCCAGCACCTGCGAAGGGAGCGTGCCCGGCGGCAGGTAGGTCGCGCGGACGACGTCGGCGAAGCGCGTGATCGGCGTGTTCCCGATCTTGGCCACGACATCGTGGTTCCCCACGCCCACGGCGAACAGCGCGTAGAAGTACTGGTCGTTGTCGAGGTCCGGATCGGCGTCCGACTCGCCAGCGCGAGGCTGGTACTCGAAGTAGGGCTGCCCGGCGAATGGCGGGTTGATCTCGCGCTGCCCGCAGACCTTCCAGATGGGCTGATCGATGCGGGCCTCGTTGCCCTGCAGGCTGGTGGAGAACGCGGTGCCGGTCTGCTGCGGCCGGGCTTGCTGCTCGGGCCCGACCGGCGGCAGGAGCGCGTTGATGACCGTCTGCGCAACGATGTTGGCCGCGATGAGAGCAGCGCCCTGCAGGCCGAAGCCATACGGTCCCAGGATCGCGATCGCGGCGATCGAGAGAGCGGTGCGCAGCAGGTCGCGGTCCTGCGGGAACTCGTGCCATTCGATGACGTCGCCCGGCTCGGTCAGGCATGCCCACGACTCGCGCGCCAGCCACTCGCCGTTGACCCGGCACACCAGCAGGCCCTGCGCCTCCGGAGCCAGGCTGGAGATCGGCACGCCGACCGGGACCTCGACCATGTCGACCGGGCGCAGCTGCTGCAGCGGCGCAAGCGCGTGTCCGCTGACGGGTTGCACGTTCATGCGCGCCTCCACAGTTCCCAGCTCATGCCCTCAACCGCGTCGCGCCAGTGGTCGACCACCACGCCCCGGTCGTGCGCCGCGTGGAGCACGCGAAGCCCGCCGTTCAGCCGCACGACCAGTCCACAGTGCAGCTGCACCAGCGAACGCATGATCACGATGTCGCCGTCGGCCGGCGGCTGGCCAGCGGGAACCGGGCGCATGCTGGCCGCTCGAGCGCACGCCAGGATGGCCCTGGAGTTGACCGGCGATGCAGGCGCCGACTCATCGATCGAGACGTCCGCGAAAGCGATCCGGTGCACGTGCAGGAAGACATGCCGCACCAGGCCCCAGCAGGAGAAGACCTCCGGCCCGCTGGCGCCTCGAGCGTAGCCAGCTCCCACGTAGGCGGCAGCCCAATGCGTCATCGCGCCAGCCCCGGGTATTCCGAACGACGGAAGGTGATCGCCGGGATGGCAAGCGTGCCGTCGTCATCGAAGCTGGCCTGCATCTGCACCTGGGAGCCGACGAAGTCGACGTTTGTGAGCTCGACCTGCAGCGGAGGGAGCATCGCCGGCGAGCTGAGGTCGTCGCTCGCGTACAGCCGCTCGATCAGAACCCACGGCACGGTCGACCCGCGTGCCGCGTCCAGGAGCGGCTTGAGCAGGCTGCCGAGGTCGGGCCGCGAGAGCGAGAGCTTCGGCGACTCCGGCTGGTCGCCTTCCTCCGGTCGCGTGACCGCCAGCCGACAGGCGACGAAGGTCACCTCCGTTGCCGCGTTGCGATCGGCGGTGTTCTCGATGAACGCGTCCAGGTCGGCATTGTCGTTCACGAAGTAGACCGGCGCCGACAGGGTCGGATGCCAGAGCTCGTAGGCGTAGATCATCTGCCGCGTGATCGGCGCGATCGCGGCGGCTTCCTGCAGCGCTTCAGCGAGGGTCACCCCGCGGCGAACGATGTCTGGCATGGATCAGGCCCAGGTGATGCCGATGGAATCGCTGGCGAAGGTCGGCGGCGGTCCGCCCGCGACGATGGACTTGGCGCCAGCGAGAGCACGCCAGAACAGCATGTTGCCGCCGGCGGCAGCATCCCACAGCTCGCCGTGCGTCGCCACGCCCTGGTATGCGGTGGGCACCGGGAAGACGACGTCGGCCTGATTGCCGATGCGCCCGCTGGTGCCGCTCGAGAGGTCGGTGACAAGTCCGCCCTGCGTCGGCGTCCAGCCGGAGAGCGTCGAGGGGATCGCCTGCCGCGCGTAGCCGCCGACGCCAGGCTCGGAGCCCGGCGTTGCGTTGGTCGGGGTCGTCGTGGTGTAAGCCGCGTAGAGGTCGGTCGGCCACGAGTAGGCGACGTCGCGCCAGATCTGGTCGATCAGCACGTTGGACAGGTAGTCGCTCATGCCACCGGTCACGCCGAAGTCGAAGATCAGCGTGCCAGGGTCGAGGGAGAACTGCTCGCCCTCCAGCAGCGTGCGCGGATCCATGTCGGCCCACGCGAAAAGCTCCGTGCCGTCGAACAGGCCCACGGCGATCGCCGGGCCGCTCCAGCCGCCAGCGCCGACCGTGCCGAAGTCGATTAGGTTGTTGTTCGAGGTCCGGTGCGAAGTGCCGATGCTGGCCAGCGTGGTGCCCGGGCCCTGCGTGCCGGACCATTCGTCCAGTGAGCGCAGGACGTCGACCGGAGCGTAGCCCGTGCCGGTCACCTTGGTGTGCGCAGAATCGCTCACCGCGGTCAGCAGGTGGATGGTCCAGCTCGAGGAAAGGATCAGGCCCTCGCCGCGAGCGTAGTCGGCAAGCGCGTTCTCCGCGTAGTTGGTGAGGTGTGACATCAGGCCCCCTGAACATTCCAGGCGGTGAAGCCGGACGGGATCGAGTAGCTGAACAGGTCGGCGCCCGTGCGGATCGAGCAGGTGTAGGCCAGCTCGTTGTTGTCGCAGTAGAACGAGAGCCAGTAGTCCGCCGGCGCGACGCTGAGGGTGATCGGGTTGATGCCCAGAGCAGGATCAGCGCCGTCCAGCCAGGTGCCATTCTTGCCGAAGTAGACGAACCCGGCGAACGCGTCCAGCGCGATCATGATGACTTCGCCGGAGTTGATCGCCGCCAGGGTGGTGACGGCGATGCCGTCGACCACGATCTCGCCACCGAGGTCGTAGGCGGCGCCGTCCGACGCGGAGCCAGGGTTCTGGCGCGAGACGCCGACCTGCACGCGCGTTACGCCGCCCTCGAAGAAGTCGAACACCGGCAGGAGCTCGGCGTAGTACTTGCCGTTGCCGAGCGATCCCTCCGCCGCTTCGATCGAGGCGACCAGGCCAGGAGACTGCAACTCAACGGTGAAGTCGGCGTTCGTGAACACCGCCGTGCCGATCTCGTTCGCGCTGTTCCACGGGTTTGAAGGCACGATCGGAGCAGGCCCGCCGATGACGGACTGCCCGCGCCCGCGCTGCTCGAGCACCGCGTCGACGCGCCAGCGACCGCCAGGCACGAACCGGAAGCGCGGCTGGCTGATGAACTTGAACACCGCCGGCACGCGGCCCTGCGGCAGCGGCCATGTGGCATTGAACCAGGCGCCGCCGTCGAGCAGGTCGGTCTCCCAGAAACTGTAGAGCGTCGCGGCGTCTGCCGGCGCGAGCGGCGGCCAGCTGGCGCGCACTACGGCCAGCCGATCGAGCGAGAGCGCACGCGCGTCGCGCGGCCGGCGGTCGTCGGACCGCTGCGCGCGATCGAACGGCGTCACCAGCTCGGTCTGGGGACAAGGGAGCGAGGTCGGGAAGTCCAGCGCCATGTCACGAAGTCTCGTCCACGAAGCCGTCCAGCGCCACCGAGATCTCCATGGCCAGGTCCGCCGGGATGGTGGGCAGGGCGGTGCCGAGCAGCGGCGCCCGGATTTCCATGGCCAGAGCACCCAGGTCCGGGCCCTCGGCGAATGGGCCCTCGATCAGGTAGATGCGCCCGCTGACCACGCCGCGCGTGAGAGTCACCTCGGTGTCGGGATCGATCAGTAAGGCCGGGCGAGGGAGCATCTGCGTCTCGAACTCGACCCAGCGCGCCGTCCACCAAGCCAGGCTCGGCCAGACGCCGGTGGTCGGATCGCCACCCTGCCGCGCCACGCGCGCGGCGAACAGCCGCGTGCCGGCCTGCAGCGCGCCCTCGTACCACTCGTAGACCGCCGCCAGCGCCGGGCCATCCAGGAACCAGCGCACGTTGACCATGCGCTCGTTCTGCGAGAGCACCGGACGGGCCCGCGAGTGGCCGGTCTGCATCGGCACCTGCGCGTAGCGCGACAGTTCCTCGATCTCGTGCCCATCGGCCAGGAACACTGGAGCCTCGGGCGGAGCGACGATGGTCGGCAGAGCCACGTCAACCCCTGCGCGGCAGGCCGCGCGAGACGCTCAGCCCGGCGGACTTCAGAGCCATGGCGGTCGACCCGGTGCGAGACGCGATGCGGCGATCGACCTCGCGCACAGCGGCGTCGATGATGAACTTCACGTCGCCGTTGCCCTGGCGCTCTTCCTGCACGCGCGCGCCGTAGTTCTCGATCGTGATCTGCGGTGCACGCTGCGCCATGAGCGCGCCGTTCGGGATCACGCGCCCGCTGGTCGACGGCCGAAAGAGCTCCGGCCCCTTCTCGCCGACCAGGAGCGCGCCGCCCACGTTGCGATGGGCATCGCCGCCTCCAGCGCGCCGGCCCAGAATGGCCTCGCCAGTGGCCGAGAGTGGAGAGTCGCCAGGGACGATGCCCACGCCGGAGCCACCCGAGAATGCCGAGAAAGCCGCGCTGACCAGCGAGCCGATCAAGTCGTTACCGGCGTCCGCCACAGGCTGGATGAGGGGCCGCAGTACCGTCTTGGCGAACTGAGCCTTCAACTCGTTCAGGAAGATATCGGTGAGGGACGAACCGCGCCGGTAGCCTTCGAGGATGCCCTGCTCGATCGAGTCGGCCAGAGCGTCGGAAGCCTTGGTCGCCGTCTTGCGAGCGTCCTCGATGCCGCGCTGCTCGATGCCCTTGTTGATCTTCTGCCCGAGCAGGTCCTCGCGCTCCTTCAGCGCGGCGATTTCCGCCTCGAGCGCCTGCAAGGTTTCGTCGGCCGCGCCATTGGCGGCACGCCGCGCGAGCTCTTCCTCCTTCAGCGCACGCAGAGAGCTGATGCGTGCACGCTCGACGCTGGTGATGCCGAGCTCATCCAGACCGATCAGAGCGATCTCGTCGCGCAGTTCCTTGTTGCCCTTGACCAGAGCATCGACCGTCTCGAGCTGGGCCTTCGCGCGGTTGGTGTTCACCGCGACTTCAGCGTCGCGCAGCTCGATGGCCTGCTTGTTCAGGTCGTTGAACTCGGCCTGCGCGAGGATGGCGCGCTTCAGCTGCGGAGTGATGCCCTTCAGCCGGCCGGACTGGATCTCGAGCAGAGCCTTCTCGTAGGTCGTGAGCTGCAGCGTCGCCTCGCCCTGCTTCTGCAGCGTCTCGAGGTACTTCTCCGCCTCGCTTTGCGTGGTGGTGCCCTTGGGCGGCTTCACCGCGCCGTCGAACTGCAGCTGGGGACGACGACCGAGGCGCGCGCTCTCGGCCGCGCTCTGGTTGGGATCAGGAGCCGATGCGCGGGCCGCCTCAGCGCGGAGCCGCGCCAGCCGCTGGGAGAACAGCTCCGGGTTCAGGATCCGCGCGATGTCGTTCCGCGCCTCCTCCGCGATCGTCCGGGCCTGCCCGAACTCGCCGTCGAGAACCGCGCTCACGATCGCCGCGTTGGCGCCGAAGCCGACGCCGATCGACTGCACCAGGCTGACCACGCCCTGCGCGATGTCTGCGACGAACGCCAGGACGTCGGCCGCGCCGCGGGCAAACTGAGCGACCGAGCTGTCGCCGGCCAGCTTCTTACCGGCGGAGTCAACGCCGACCAGCTCGCGCACGATGTCGGACGTCACCGCCGTGAGGTCGTTCAGGGACGGCAGGATGTCCGTGACCGCCACCTGCGCGTAGGCCTGCAGCGTGCCGGTCAGCTTCGATTGGCGATCCGCGAAAGCGTCGGCCAGCTCGATCTGCTGCTGCGTGAGGATGACCTGCCGCCCGCCCTGTTCCTCCAGGGCCTTGAACACCCGGAGCTGCTCGGCTCCGGCCTTGCCGAACAGCGCGATCGCCACCGCGGACTTCTCGGGCCCGTCGGCGAAGCCGGCAAAGGCCTTGGCCAGCGCGTCGATACGCTGCACAGGATCCAGGCGCTTGAACTCCTCGATCGGGATGCCCAGAGCCGCCAGGGCCGCGCCGGCAGCCTTGGACTCGTCGTCCACGCCCGACAGGTTCTTCGTGAGCTTGAGCGCCGACGCGGCGATCGACTCGATCGGCACGCCGGCAGTGGCAGCCGCAACGGAGAGCGAGGCGATGCTTTCGGCGCTGGCGCCGACCTCCTCCTCCAGGTCCTTGAACTTGGCCGCCCCCTGCAGCAGCGCGTCGAACGAGAGCGCCACGCCGGCGGCAGCCAGCGCGCCCACGAGCTGGTTCTTCAGCGACGCCGCCGTGCCGGCAACGTCCTTCTGAAAGTCCTTGAGTTGCTTCTGGGCACGCTTCGTGTCGGTCACGAAACTGCCCGTCCGCATCAGGAGGTCGATGATGATCGAGCCAGCTGCCATGCCTTACCCCCTGCCCGGCGGCTTCATGCCGAAAGCCCGGAACGTCGCCAGATCGGCCTCAGTGTAGGCCCCATCGCCAGCGGCAGGCTCCGGAGCCAGCCAGGCGAGCCGCGTGTCGAGCACATCGGCACCACCACCACCCGCTGCACAGTGAGCGACCAGCGCGGCCGGTCGGTGGTACCGGTGCAGGTCATCGAACGGGAACAGCCGGTGGTACTCGCGCCAGGCGATGAACTCCTGGCGCGACATCGCCCCCTTCAGCTCTTGGACCGTGCGCCCCCCGAGCGCGAGCGCGAGGGTGTGCCAGAACCAGCGCTCGCCCCTGGCCCCAAGGCTTTTCCCGTCTCTTCGACCTTGGCCGCACCGTAGGTGTTGACCTCGAGCAGCGCGGCGAACAGAGCGCGGAACACCGGGCGCTTGAGCATCACCACGCGGTCGTAGGAGAGCGCCGGCTTGCCGTTCGGCTCGCACCAGCCCTTGCACAGCAGGCGCGCCGCGGCGGCGCCGGCCACCTCGGGATCCGCTGAGTTGACCTGCAGCGCGTAGGTCTCGAAGTCGGTGTTGGGCAGGTGACGGAAGTACATCACGTGCTCGGAGCCGTCAGCCAGACGAACCTTCTTCTCCTCCAGCTCCGGAGGAACGAACCAGGACTCGTCCATGATCAGGCCGGCACGTAGGCGTTGAACACGACGTTACCCGAGCGCTGCACGGTCAGGGTGCCGCGCACGATCTCGTTGTTGGCGATGTCGATGTTCACATCGGCGATATAGCCCTGGAACTGGAACGACGAGCGCGTGGCCGGCGCGGTGATCACGCCGTCGCTGTCGACGGTCGGCTGCTCCGTGCTCTCGGACAGGCAGGCGATCCACTCGAGCACCTCGCCGGTGCGCTTGAATTCGAACAGCACCTGATGCGAGAAGTCGCGGGGAATCAGGTTGAAGGGGATGGTCACCACGCCCGGGTTGCCCAGGCCGCCGGCGTACTCCTTGTCGCCGATGGTGTCGAGGCAGGTGGTCTCGATCTGGTCCTTTGCGCCGCCGAGGCCCTGCACGCCGGTCGGGCACGCCAGCTTGATCAGGTCCGGCTGCGAGGCGGAGACGGTGTTGTCCACGAAGAACACCTCGGTGCCCTGCGTGCGAACGGTTCCGGTGGTCATGATGACGGCCTTTCGAGGTTGCGCCCGCGCGGCGGCGAGCAGGTGGGGATCGGACGGCTGCTCACGCTTCGCGCGGCAGCCAGTAGTCGAAGTCCATGCTGATCCGGTAGAGGCGAGTATCCCCGTCCCGAGCCAGCCCGCGCAAGGCGGTCATGTGGCAGTCGGTCTCCAGGCGGTCGCGGATCGCCTGCGCCGCGGTGACGCACTCCGCGTCGCCCCGAGCGTAGACGTCCAGCTGCAGGCCCACCCGATCATGCCCTGGCAGCCCGGAGAGCTGGTTCTCCGGCACGCTCGAGATGATCAGCCAGGTGGCATACGGCTTGACCTCCGGCACGTTGCCGCCGGCCTTGGGCGGAGGGAGCTGCGGCGCCTCGCCATGCCGGTACACCCGCGGCCGGGCCCCGAAGATGGAGCGCACGGTCGCGGAGTCCTGCAGGGTGGTGAAGATGGGAGGGAACATCAGCGAGCTCCATTCTGCCGCGCGAGACGGGTCACGACCCGGTCGACGGAGCGGATGAGCTCCGACTCGACCGTCTGGATGGCGGTCACAGCCTTGGTGGCGAAGGCCGGACGGAGCCAGGGTTCGGCCGGCTGCTTCTCCGAACCGTACTCCAGCAGGTTGGCGGTCTGCAGGGTGGTGGTGGCCGGGCCAGGACGCTGATACGTGAGCCGCTTCACCCGCACGAGGTAGCGCTCGCCGTTGCCGCCCGTCGGCGCCTTGCCGCGGGTGGCCACGAGCGACGAGAGCAGAAGCCCGGTGTTCTCCTGGTCGTCGGTGCTGAGGTTGTCGGTGGCGCGCGCCAGATTCAGCGCCGCCTCGCGCAGCAGCACCAGCGCGCCACGCTTGAGAGCCAGCTTCACCGGGCCGCCAGCCTTGCTGACCACCTCGGGCGGCAGCTGCTCGAGGGTTCGAAGGACGCCGTCTAGCCCGGTGAGAGAGACGGTGCCGGAGAGCTCGGCCATGCGTATCTCCTGAACGCGAAGGACAGGATGTTCTCACGACCGGCCTGCGTCTCGAAGTCGCACACCTCGAGCAGCCTGAAACCGTGCCAGGCCATCCACTCGACCAGGCCCCGCTCGGTCCAGTAGTACAGGTGCTCGCCGGGCCGGTAGTGCTTCGATTCGCGGATGCGATCAAGCGACCGCATGATCGGCATGGACAGGAAGACGAACGAGTGCAGGTAGGCGTGCCGCAGGTAGGTCTCCGGCTCGGGCACGTGCTCGAGCACATCCCAGAAGGTGAATGCGCCGAACGAGTCCAGGTCGCTGGCCCAGCGACCGCTTTCCTTGAGCCACTGCACCGCCGCCGGGTTGACGTCGACGCCGAACGTGTAGGGACGCCGCCGGATGAACTCGCCGGAGCCCACGCCGACATCGCACACCCGCCCGGGCCCGAAGTGGCGCGCCACCAGAGCGATCCGGCCGGCGTTGATGCGCTCGGCGATTTCCTGCCCCTCGTAGCCGCGACACTTCTCGAAGTAGGCCTCGCCGTAGTCGACCAGCTGCGACTGGTCGATCTGGTAGGCCACGCCGTGCTCGTGGCACAGCGCGAGGTCGCCGTCGGCTACGGCAGGGAACGCCGCGATGAATCGGTCCATAGCGCGAAGATATCCCGGAGCTCGAGCTCGTGCCGCGGCAGCGACATCACGAAGTTGTACACGTGGTCCAGCTCGGGCCTGCCGCGCGAGTCGACGTCGTGAAAGAGCACGCGCCCGCAGCGCCGGACCAGCTCGAAGTCGTCGCGCACCCGCTCGTCATGCGCGCCGTCCACGAAGGCGAAGTCGAACTCCAGCGACCGGATCAGCTCGGCCTTCTCCGCGTCGTCGTCCACCAGGTGGAGCTCGACGTTGTGCACGCCGAGCGAGCGCCAGAACGCGTGCCGGTCCCATTCCTCGCCGAGCTGCTCCATGCGGCCATGCCGGAGGTCGATGGTGATGACGCGGTCCACGAACTGCGAGATCTCCGCCGCGCCGACGCCGCGGTAGGTGCCGATCTCCAGCGCCGTGCGGACGCCCCGCCCTTCCAGGAAGTGCTGCATCACGCCGGCGCCCTCGCGGATGCTCAGGATGGAGCGCTTCAGCGCGTGCCGGCCGTGCAGCGCGACGATTCGATCGTGCATCGCGCTCATGCTGCCGGCTCCTGGTGACGCGTGCCCTTGAAGCCCACCACGGCGAACGACCACGCGAGGTCGCGCTCGCTGGCCAGGACGTCGCAGAACCCGAGGTCGTAGAGGATCCGCTTCATGTCGCCGGGACGCCACGAGTGCAGGTGCTTACGGCAGTTCTGCGGCTGCCAGTATTCCATGTCCGGGTGCGGCAGGTACAGAAAGAGCACGCCACCCGGCCGGAGCCGCTCGCGCCAGTGCTCGAGCGCACCGATCGGATCGCGCAGGTGCTCGAGGCAGTGGCTGGAGAAGACGTAGTCGAAGGGACCCGGCGGCAGCTCCATCGCGGAGTACTCGGGCCCGACATCGACCGGCAGCGCACCAGGGAATGGCCACTTGCCCGGCCCGACATCGACACCGGAGCCGGTGCAGAACTGCTGCGCGAACGGGGTGATGAACCGGCATGCATTGCCGTTGCGGATGTACTCCGGGTAGAGCTTGCCGCGGTAGTTGAAGATCATTGTCGCTTCCTCCAGAGGGCCAGGCCCACGCCGCCATAGACCACCTCGTCCGGCGGCAGCGAGCGCACCAGGTTGTAGACGGGTGGCTGCATGGGAAGGCACTCCTGGAACAGCACGCGCCCGCACGGCTGCACGAGGCGCCAGTCGAGGTCGGTGTCATCGGCGTGGTTGCCGTCCAGGTACGCGAAGTCGAAGTCGAGCTGGCCGATCACCTGCGCCTTGTGCCGGTTGTCGACAAGGTCCACGAACTCCACGTTCTTGATGCCCAGGTGCGCGAGGATCTCGTGGCGCACCGGGTTGTGGAAGATATCCATGCTGACCACGCGCCGGAAGAAGCGCGAGAGCACCACCGCGGTGATGCCATTCCAGGTGCCGATCTCCAGGCAGGTGTCGCCCGACACCTCGCAAGTCTGCAGGAAGCGCTTCAGCTCGTGGAAGACGCTCGATCGACGGAACACCTCGCCGCCAAAGCGTTGATGGATGGCCAGCAGGTCCGGATCGGTGAGGATGATCTGCACCATGCGCCCGACGCGCTTCTCGGTCTCTTGGGTCCACTCGATCATGTCTGCAGCAGGCCGGCAAGCCGGCGGTCGAAGGTGATGGAAGGGGATCGGTTTGCGGCGAGCCAGGCCCGCTCGGCGTCCGGCACGTGGCCGATTGGATCATCAGAGGCGCCGGCGCGCCACCGCTCGTTGACGTTGTGCACGCCGCTCGAGAAGAAGTCGAACCCGGTCAGGTAGATCGAGGCCGGCTGGAACGAGAGCACCGCCAGGATGGCGGAGAAGCCGGTGGTGGGCACGTGGCGGCCCAGGAGATCGAAGCCCTCGAGGAACTCCTGCAGGTCGGGCACGTAGGTGTCGCAGAACCACCAGTCGGAGCGCAGCTGGTAGATCCAGCGGAAGTCGACGCCGTGCGGCTTCTTGTTCCGGACGTGCCACTCGGACTCGATCGCTGCCGCGTTCGGGCACTTCGCCATGCACAGCCGCACGCCGTCTCGCTTCAGGTCAGCGGCCGGCTTCTTGATGGCGTTCCCGAAGTAGGAGTAGTAGACGTCCGTGCGCTGGCCAGCCGCCGGCGAGAGCTTGTAGTTGTTCACCCGCACGACCACCTCGTGCGAGTCGATTAGGCCCGGAGGGTTCTCGAGCACGCCGGGCCCGGAGCCGACGATGGCGACTCTCCGACCGGCGAACACCGGCAGGACTTCAGCCCGGGAGACGAAGCGCATCGCAGAACCTCTCGGTGGCAGCCTGCAGCTCGGCCGGCGTGCAGTTGTCGACCACGTGCAGGGAGCTCTCGCGCTGCAGGATCTTGGCTGGGGTGATCTGGCGGACGAACCCGGTGCTCGAGCGCAAGCCACGGCGCGACCAGACCAGCAGCGCCGGCTTCAGCAGCGCCTCGGCCAGCGGCACCATGAAAGAGACGTACCCGAGCATGCCGCTGCTGACAGACGCGACGTCCATGAGCTGCCGGATCGTGGTCTGGTCCCGGAGGTCGACGTCGATGCCGCGGAAGTTGAACAGCGGTCGACCACCGCCGATCTGCACCAGCAGCACGCGCCCGCGCAGCAGGTCGATCGCTTCCTGGATGCGACGGCAGTCCGGCAGTAGCTCGTGACCGATGCCGTCAGTGCGGCCCATCGGCGCGCGGGGGAGCTGCACCAGCACGATCGGCAACCCGCGCTCGAGCAGCCGGCCGGTCAGATCGGAGTCGGTCACGGTCCAGTCCAGCCGCAGGTCGACGGTGGTGGGAAGCCCGGCCTGGATGCAGACGTCCTCGAACTGCCGTGTGCGCCAATTCCGGCGGCGCGAGTAGTGCGCCAGGACGTCGATGCCGCTGCGCCGGAACGGCGAGAGCATCACGCGATCCGCGTAGGCGTCGAAGATCTCCGGCCACGGCGTGCACACCTCGAGGCGCTCGCCGGCGGCGACCAGATGCCGCACCACCGCGGCCAGGTAGATGGCATCGCCAATGCCCTTACCGCCCCGGATCGACCTCACACCAGCACTCCGCCCTCACGCTCGACCGGCGGCAGTGCCGGGCCGATTTCGCGCAGCACCTCCTCGAGTGGCTGCCGCCGGAACATGTCGAGCGCCGTGCGCCGGCTGCAGTTGATCACGCCGCACCGAGCAGCGTCGGCCTGCCGCTTGACCCGCGTGAACTGCAGCGGCCAGCGCGCGATCGACAGGCAGTTCCCGAGGCCCGGCGGATGGTCGCCATGCCAGTGACGCCGGCCGTCCGGCGCAAAGGTGCAGTCGAACCCGAGCAGCACCACGCGATGCGCGCCGGCAGACACCGCGAGCGAGATCGCGCAGCTGCCACTGTTGCCTGAGCCGCGGAACCAGCTCGAAGCGTGCAGGGACTCGACGCCCACGTTGGCCGCCAGGGCAGACCGGGAGAAGCGCCGGCCATGGAACATGCGCTCGGTCTCCTGCGCCGGCGTCAGGCCGGTGGCCGGATCCTTGGTCATCCACCAGCGCGCGTCGAAGCCGAACAGGACGTCGGCCCACGGCGCCAGGCGGAAGGTCGTGTTGGTCACGATGGTCGGGTGCCCAGAGTCGCGCACCAGATCGACATCGTCCCGGGTCAGCGAGGGCCCGCTGGCCAGACAGAAGACGGTTCGATTGCGCCATTGCGGCGCCGGAGGGTCAGCCTTCGTTGACACCGGTGGAAGCCAGGAGAACCACGCTCGAGCGACCGCTGACGTTGTCCGGCAGCACCGCCTCGATGTTGAAGATGGAGCCGTCCGGAGCCACAGCGCGCAGCGACGCGACGAAGCCCGGACGGTACCGGGTGGTGATGCGGCACGTGACCTTGCTGTTCATGGCCTGGGCCGCCAGGAGCTCGCGCCCCTGCAGGTAGACGATCTCGCACGGCATGCGGGAGCCTTGCGGGAACGCGTCGAGCCACGCCGCCTCCCACGCGCCGTCGGAGTCCTGGCCACCCTCGTCCCGCTGGAACGTGAGCCAGTGCCGGAGCCGGCCAGCCCTCATGCCATCCCCAGACGCACGCGCAGCGGGCGCATCAAGGCCTCGGCGCCGTTCGGGATCGACGCGAGGGCCTTCTCGACGGAGTCCTCGCGGTTCTCGTACAGGTGGCCGAGCATCAGCAGCAGCGCGGCGCGCAGCGATCGCGGCAGCGGCGGCGCGTCGGAGTCCGGATCCTCCTCCGACTGGTAGCCGGCGCGGTACCGGATTTTCACGGTGGCGGGCGACTTGGTCACGGTCGGCCAGCTGGTCACCGCGCGCAGCACCACCGGCTGCTCCGGCGTGCCGTAGTCGTCCACCAGGTAGGTCGACGCGTCCAGCTCGCCGTCGGAGTCGTTGACCGCGCTGAACGAGAGCAGCTCGATGAACGGGGGGCGAGGGAGCTCGATTCCGTCTGCAGGGAACTCGTCCAGCGCCGCCTCCCAGGTGCGCAGCGCGATCGACAGGCCGGTGAACTGCTCGGCATGCGCCACCGCGGCGTCGAGCATGCCGAGGATCAGGGCATCGTCGGGGTGCGACTCGTTGTCGGAGTCGCCGTCGATCGGAATTACCTCGAGGTGCTGTCGGCAGCTCTCCAGCGAGAGTACGTGCCCGGTCGGATGGGCAATGACCTTGGCGCGCAGGACGCGGACGTCAGCCATGGGAGCCCTCCTCCTCACGAAGGTCCTTGCCGTCGCGCCCGCGCTTGACCGAGAGCCGCCAGTCCGGAGATTCACCCGGCACCGCGTCGGTGTCGCGCTGCGCGATGTAGTACTGCCCGCCGTAGGTCACGCCGTCGGCCTTCTCGTAGCGCTTGCCGCGCTGGTAGACCTTGCGATCGAGCACGACGTCGAACTTGATGACGCGCGAGATCCGCGTGTCGCCAGCACCGAACGAGAACTCGACCGAGCGACCGTCCTCCAGCAGCTTGACGTCCAGGTCCTCGAGCTGAAATGCGTCCCGGCCGGGAGCGCCGTCCTTGCCTGCAGCGCCGGGAGCGCCGTCCTTGCCTGCCGGACCAGTGTCGCCACGCTCGCCCGGCGCGCCGCGCTCGCCAGGCGCACCAGGAGCGCCGTCCTTGCCGTCGCGCCCATCGCGCCCGTCCGCACCGTCCAGGCCCTTCTCGCCGCGCTCGCCCTGCAAGCCCGGCGCGCCGTCCCGACCATCGCGGCCAGCCGGACCGTCCCGCCCGGGTTCGCCAGGCAAGCCGCGCTCGCCGGCTGGGCCGCGTTCACCCGGAGCACCCGGAGCGCCATCCTTGCCGGCCGGGCCGGGTTCGCCGCGCTCGCCGGCAGGTCCCGGAACGCCGTCCTTGCCCGCGGGCCCGGTTTCACCACGCTCGCCGACCGGACCGGGCGCACCGTCCTTGCCGGCCGGACCCGGCTCGCCGCGTTCGCCCTGGATGCCGCGCTCGCCCTGCGGCCCGCGCTCGCCCTGGGGGCCAGGAGAGCCGTCGCGGCCATCCCGACCAGGCGCACCGTCCGCGCCCTTCTCGCCCTGAGGCCCGCGCTCGCCGGCGGCGCCAGGAGCGCCATCCTTGCCAGCAGGGCCCTGCGGACCGTCGGCGCCTCGCTCGCCCGGATCGCCCTTCTCCCCCTTCGGGCCCGGAGGGCCGGCAGGGATCGAGGCGATGCGGCCATCCAAAGCCTTGATGGAGACGTCGATCGGCGCCAGCCGCGCGTCCACGTACTTCTGCAGTGCGGCGAACACCTGCTCGGCCAGCTTCTCGAGGTCGCTCATCAGGTGGTCCTTACGTCGATTCCGTCGGCGTCAGCGTCACCGCGGTGCGCTCGCTCCCGTCCATGGTCGCGGAGACAACCACGCCGGAATCGTCCACCGCCTGGAACTCCACGATCGCCGCACCGCCGCCCAGAGCATTGATCGTTGTCTTCCCCGCGGCCACTGCCAGCAGGATGCGGAGCGCGTCGGCAGCAGTGTATGCGCCCTGCACCTGCTCATCCAGGCAGTTGCGCGCGAGCAGCACCTCGATGCCCTGCAGCGTCTCTACGAGCGTCTGGCCGGCGCTCTTGCCGTTGGAGAGCACGTAGGCCCAGACCTCGGCCGCGCTCGAGCCGCCAGCGCCAGAGGTCCCGCCATCGCCGAAGAATGGACCGCCGAAGTAGCGCGCGCCGAAGTAGCGATGACCGAACATGCCAGCGGCTCGATCAGGTCACGTCGCGCGTGACCGCGGTGCGGTTGCCGTCCGCGTCGACGGTGGCCACGATCCGGTCCTTCGAGTCGGCCAGATCCCGGAACGTCGCGGTCGTGGTCGCCAGCCCCGATGCCTTGCCAGCGAGGGCCGCATTCCAGAGGCGAGCGGACTCGGTCAGGTCGAACGCGC
>JAKJFB010000019.1:19798-20135 GCA_022705125.1 Pseudomonadota bacterium | reverse complement strand
CGCGAGGAAGTGCGCGGTGATCTCCGCCGAGGAGAATTCCCGGCGCGCGAGTGCGTCGCGGATGGCGTGAAGGGAGAGGTCGTGCATGCGGGGCGTTTCCTGGGCGTTCTGGGGGCGCGCGGTGCCGGTTTCCTACTCGATGACCCGCGGCACGAGGTAGAGGCCGTCCTCGGTCGCCGGTGCGATCGCGAGGAAGTGCTCGCGCTGGTCGGGTTCGGTGACCTCGTCGTCACGCAGGCGCTGGGTGGCGTCCAGCGGGTTGGCCATCGGCAGCACGTGGTCGGTATTCACGGCCTGCATCTGGTCGATCATCGCGAGGATGTCCCGGATGCGGCGG
>JAKJFB010000019.1:0-19788 GCA_022705125.1 Pseudomonadota bacterium | reverse complement strand
GGGTGACGTCGGCCACGGTGACGTCGTCGAGGCGGATGCGCGCCAGTTCGGCGACGCGGGCCATGTCCTGTTCACTGATCGACATCTGCAATCGTCCAAATACGGAAGCTGCCAGGGCGGCGGGCCCTGGCCGCTGGCGCGTGTTGCCGGGTGGATTACCCTGAAATTTCATTCGCCGTCGGGGCGTCAGGGGGCGTAAACTTAGCACATTCCAGCCTTGCCCAGAATACGCACGGTTGTTAGATTGACCGGTTTGAAACCGTGCCGTCTGCGCCGGCACTTCCAGCCTGCCGGGTTCGCCTGTTGCGCCGCGGCCCGGCACCACCGCCGGCATCCGGTGCGCACGGGCGTTGCTCCATCCGAGGTTTAGACACGTAGTATGTTCAAGAGAATCCGCGGACTTTTCTCCAATGACCTGTCGATAGACCTGGGAACCGCCAACACGCTGATCTACGTGCGCGACCAGGGCATCGTGCTGGACGAGCCCTCGGTGGTCGCGATCCGGGTCCACAACGGCCAGAAGACCATCGAGGCGGTGGGAATCGAGGCCAAGCGCATGCTGGGCCGCACGCCGGGCAACATCACCGCGATCCGCCCGCTGAAGGACGGGGTGATCGCCGACTTCCAGGTCACCGAGAAGATGCTGCAGCACTTCATTGCCAAGGCGCACCAGCACAGCTTCATCCGCCCCAGTCCGCGCGTGCTGGTGTGCGTGCCCTGCAAATCCACCCAGGTCGAGCGTCGCGCCATCCGCGAGTCGGCTTACGGTGCCGGGGCACGCGACGTGCGCCTGATCGAGGAGCCGATGGCGGCGGCGATCGGCGCCGGGCTCTCGGTCGAGGAGGCCAGCGGTTCGATGGTCGTCGACATCGGTGGCGGCACCACGGAGATCGCGATCCTGTCGCTCAACGGCGTGGTGTACTCGGACTCGGTGCGCATCGGCGGCGACCGCTTCGACGAGGCCATCGTGACCTATGTGCGGCGCACCTTCGGCAGCCTGATCGGCGACGCGACGGCCGAGCGCATCAAGGAGGAGATCGGCTGCGCCATGGCCGGCGGCGAAATCCGCGAGATCGACGTGCGCGGGCGCAACCTCGCCGAGGGCGTGCCACGTTCGTTCACGCTGACCAGCGACGAGATCCTCGAGGCGCTGCAGGAGCCGCTGAACATCATCGTGCAGGCCGTCAAGGGCGCGCTCGAGCAGTCACCGCCCGAACTGGCATCGGACATTGCCGAGAGCGGCATCGTGCTGACCGGCGGCGGTGCGCTGCTGCGCGACATCGACCGCCTGATCGCGCGCGAGACCGGCCTGCCGGTCGTGGTCGCCGACGATCCGCTGACCTGCGTGGCCCGCGGCGGCGGCAAGGCGCTCGAGATGATGGATCGCCATCGCCTGGAACTGCTGTCGTCGGAGTGATCCGCGTGGCGTGAGCAGGCCCGGCGACCGACCCGGCCGGGCGGGACCGGATCCGAGCATTGCCGGTGGTGACGGGGAGAAACGCGATCAAGCCCATATTCCGCAGCGGACCGTCGATAAGCGCGCGTGTTGCGGCGCTGGTGATTGCGTCCGTGCTGCTGATGCTCGCGGACTGGCGCTTTGGCGCGCTCGGGCC
Organism: Pseudomonadota bacterium; assembly: GCA_022705125.1. The sequence continues at coordinate 18,175 of JAKJFB010000019.1, read as the reverse complement.
GGCGCGCGTCGCGTTTGCCGATGCTGCCGTGCCGTTCTACTGGGTGACCACGCTGCCCGGCCGACTGTTCGGCTGGGCGCGCGAAGTGGTCGTTTCCCGCGACACCCTGATCGAGGAGAACCGCGTGCTGCGGGCCGAGGCGCTCGTGCTGCGCGCCAGTACCCAGCGTCTCGCCGCGCTCGCGGCGGAGAACGTGCGCCTGCGCGAGTTGCTGAATTCCACGGCGCTGCTCGACGAGCGCGTGCTCGTCGCCGAGATCATCGGCGTCTCGCCCGACATGTCCAGCCAGACCGTGGTGATCGACAAGGGCACTGCCCACGGCCTCGCCGAGGGACAGGCGGTGATCGATGCCTACGGCCTGTTCGGGCAGATCATCGAGGTCAGCCGTTTCAGCAGCCGCGTGCTGCTCGTCACCGATTCCATGCATGCGTTGCCCGCGCAGGTGGTGCGCAACGGCGTCCGGGTGATGGTCGAGGGAGAGGGTCGTATCGATGTCCTCGACGTCAACCATGTCGCCTCGACGATGGACGTGCGCCCCGGGGATCTCCTGGTCAGCTCCGGGCTGGGGCAGCGGTTTCCGGGAGGCTATCCGGTCGGCGTGGTCGAGTCGGTGACCAACGATCCCGGCAAACCCTTCGCGGTGGTGGTGGCGCGTCCCAGCGCACAACTCGATCGCAGCCGTCACGTGCTGGTCGTCACCGAGGGCGAGGCGAGCGTTGACGCCGCGTCTTCCGAAGCCGCGCCGTCCGGAACCGCGCAGGAGCCGGTGGATGCCGGAGTGCCGGGGGCGGCGCCGCGAGCCGATGCTGGCGCGCCGGCCGCGCCCGGCCAGGACGGCCCCCCGTGAGGGCCGACGAGCAGGGCGCCCCGCTACCGTTCGCGGTGGCGGCGACCGGGCTGGCCGCGCTGCTCGCCTCGCTGTATCCGCTGCCGGTGTGGCTGCAGCCGGCGCGGCCGAATTGGCTCGCGCTGGTGGTGATCTTCTGGATCCTGCGCCTGCCCCAGGGTTTCGGCATCGGATCGGCCTGGATGCTGGGACTGCTGATGGACGGTCTCGAGGGCGGTGTGCTCGGGCGCCACGCGCTCGCGCTGTCCGTTGTCGCTTACGCAGCCGTCCTGCTGCGGCAAAGGATGCTGCACTACAGCCTGCTGCAGCAGATGCTGCTGGTGTTTGCGCTGTGCGCAACGGACCAGGTTCTGTGTCACTGGGTGCAGAACCTGGCCGGCCACGCGACCTCGAGCCTGATCTTTCTGATGGGCAGCCTGACCAGTGCCTTCTGCTGGCCGCTGTTCGCGTTCGGCGCGCCCCGCGAGCGCTCCCTCGAAAGCTGGAGGTCGTCGCCCTGAGCCCGCGGCGCGGGCGCAACGAACTACCATATGCCGACACCAGCCCCCGATTTCTATCTCGCCTCCGCTTCGCCGCGACGCCGCGAGTTGCTGGCGCAGTTGCGCTACCGTTTCGCCGCGCTGCAGGTGGACATCGACGAGACGCCGCAGCCGGGCGAGACCGCGGCCGGGCTGGTGCTGCGCCTGGCGGGGCAGAAGGCCGCCGCGGGCGCGCGCCTGGTGGCGCTCAATGACCCGCGGCCGGTGCTCGGCGCTGACACGGCCGTAAGCGTCGATGGGCGGATTCTCGGCAAGCCCGCCACCCGCGACGAGGCGGTAGCGATGCTGTCGCTGCTGTCGGGGCGTGAACACCACGTGCTGACCGGCGTGGCACTGCTGCATGCGGGGCGTCTCGATACCGCGCAGAGCGCGACCCGCGTGGTGTTCCGGCCGGTCTCGGTCGCGGAGATGCAGCGCTACTGGGATACCGGCGAGCCGCGCGACAAGGCCGGTGGCTACGCGATCCAGGGGCTGGCGGCGGCCTTCGTGGAGCGTATCGAGGGCAGTTATTCCGGCGTCGTCGGCCTGCCCCTTTTCGAGACCGCGCGCTTGCTGCAGGATTCGGGTGTCAGCGGCTGGCAACAGGATGCGCCGGACCATGAGTGAAGAGATACTGATCAACTCCACGCCGGTGCAGACCCGCGTCGCGCTCGTCGAGAGCGGCGTGCTGCAGGAAATCTACGTCGAGCGCAGCAGCCACAAGGGGCTGGTCGGCAACATCTACCTCGGGCGCGTGATGCGCGTGCTGCCGGGCATGCAGGCCGCCTTCGTCGACATCGGCCTGGAGCGTGCGAGTTTCCTGCATGCGAGCGACCTGGTCACGCTGGACGCGAACGGCGTCGAGGTGCGCAGCGACGAGACGCGCGACATCCGCGACCTGGTGTGCGAGGGCCAGTCGGTGGTGGTGCAGGTGGTGAAGGATCCGCTGGGCAGCAAGGGCGCGCGGCTCACCACGCATCTGTCGCTGTCTTCGCGCTACGTCGTGTTCATGCCGTACACGCGCCATGTCGGCATTTCGCAGCGCATCGAGCAGGAGTCCGAGCGCGAGCGCCTGCGCACGCTGGTCGAGAGCATCGCCGTCGCCGAGGGCAGCGCCGCGCCCGGCGGTTTCATCGTGCGCACCGCGGCCGAGGGCGTGGAGCGCGAGGGCATCGAGGGCGACATGCGCTTCCTGGTGCGGTTGTGGGGTTCGCTGCGCGAGCGCATCGCGCTGGCCAAGGCGCCGGCCCTGGTGCACGAGGATCTGCCGCTGGCCATGCGCACGCTGCGTGACCTCGTGCGCCCCGATCTCGAGAAAATCCGCATCGACTCGACGGAAAATTTCGAGCGCCTGCGTGAATTCGCGGGCCGGTTCGTACCGGAAGCGGTCGAGCGGCTCGAGCTGTACCAGGGAGACCGGCCTATCTTCGACCTCTACAGCGTGGAGGACGAGATCGAGAAGGCGCTGGGCCGGCGGGTGCAGTTGAAGTCCGGCGGCTACCTGATCGTGGACCAGACCGAGGCGATGACCACGATCGACGTCAACACGGGCGCCTTCGTCGGCAGCCGCAACCTCGAGGAGACGATCTTCAAGACCAACCTCGAGGCGGCGACCGCGCTCGCGCGCCAACTGCGCGTGCGCAACCTCGGCGGCATCATCATCATCGACTTCATCGACATGCAGGATCCCGAGCACAAGCGCCAGGTGCTGCGCAACCTCGAGCGCGCGATGGAGCGTGACCACGCGCGCACGGCGATCAGCACGGTCTCGGAGCTCGGCCTGGTGCAGATGACGCGCAAGCGCACGCGCGAGAGCCTGGAACGCACACTGTGCGAGACCTGTTCGACCTGCCAGGGCCGTGGCACGGTGAAGTCCGCCGAGACGGTGTGCTACGAAATCTTCCGCGAGATCCTGCGCGAGGCGCGCAGCTACGAGAACGACACGCTGCTGGTGCTCGCCGCGCAGTCTGTCGTCGACCGCCTGCTGGACGAGGAGTCCGGCAACGTCGCGGACCTCGAGGAGTTCATCGGCAAGACCATCCGCTTCCAGGTCGAGACGCTGTACACCCAGGAGCAATATGACGTCGTGCTGCTCTGAGAGTCCGGCAGCATTGCGCCGGCCTGCCGCGGCCGGGGTGGCGCGGCGATGAGGCGCGTGCTGGGCCGGCTCCTGCGCTGGGGCTGGTATCTCGCGGCCATCGTGCTGGTGCTGTGCGCCGCACTGGTGACGCTCGGGCAGTACTATTTTCCCTACCTCGGCGAGCACAAGGACGCGCTGCTGGCGCGCGTTGCCGCGGACCTGCCGTTCGGCGTGGAGGTGGCCGGGTTGGGCACGGAGTGGAGCGGTCTTGCACCCACGCTGCACGTGCGGGGCCTGCGCCTGTTCGCGCGCGACGAGCCCGAGGTGACGATCCTCTCCTCCAGCAGCTCGGAGCTGCGCATCGACATGCTGCGCTCGCTGTTCAGCCTGGCGCCGCGGTTGCGCCGCATCGTCGCCGAGGACGTGCAGCTCGGCTTCACCGAGGAGGCCGACGGCAGGTGGCATATCGCCGGCGTGGGCGGAGGCCGCGCGCCGTCCAATCCCGAGGCGATCGTCGATTTCTTCCTCGCCATCGAGGAGATCGATCTGCGGCGAACGCGCCTGGTATTGCGCGCCCACGAGGGCGGGCGCGTCGAGACCGAGGGTGCCGAGCTGTCGATGCAGAACTACCGCCGCTTCCGCCGCCTGCAGGTGACGGCGCGTGACGAGTCGCCCGGAGGAGAGTTCAGCCTGGTGCTGGAATCGCACGGCGACCCGCGGCAGCGCGACGAATTCTCCGCTGCCGCCTACGTGCGTCTGGACTCTGCGCGACTGTCGCGGTTGCAGCCGCTGCTGCCGCCCGCGCTGCGCATGCCCGAGGCGGCGCTGAGCGGAGAGCTCTGGGCGCGCCTGTCGGAGGAGGGGATCGTGAGCCTGAGCGGCGCGCTGCGTGCTGCGGAGCTCGACCCGCGCGCGTTCTGGCCCGAGCGCGCGCAGTTGCAGCCGCTGAGCGATCTCGACCTGCGCTTCAGCGGGCAGTGGGCCGGGAACCGCGGCTCGCTGTGGCTCGACGAGCTGCGCTGCCAGTGGTTCGGGCAGCCGCTCGAGCTCGAGCGCGTGCGCATCGACGCCGAGCGTGCCGGGGGCGTGAACCGGATAGGGGTGGGCGCGGAGTATCTCGACATCGGGGCCCTGGCCGGCGCGCTGCAGAGCTCGACACTGCTCGGGGGGGTGTGGGGCGAGGCGCTCGCCGAGCTCTCGCCGTACGGCGGGCTGCCCGCCGCGTCGGCGCCCGATTTCCGTTTCCGTGCCGCCATGGTCGACGTCTCGGTCTCGCCGTGGCGACAGGCGCCGGGCGTGCGCAATGCGCGCGGTTACCTGGAGATCACTCCGCGTGGGGGCTTCGTGGATATCGACAGCGGTGCGATCTCGCTGGAATTCCCGCGGCTCTACCGCGATGACCTCGAGTTCGATCACGTCGCCGGGCGCGTGCACTGGGAGCGCGACGGCGGCGGACTGCGGGTCGGCAGCGAGCTGCTGCGGGCGGTGACGGGCGCCACCGGGATCAGCGCGAATTTCGGCCTCGATTTGCGCAAGGATCCGGCGGCCGACGACACCCTCTCGCTCGCGTTCGGCCTGCGTGACGCCGATGCCCTTGCCTACCGCACCTATCTGCCATACACGGTGTCACCGGCGTTGCGCGAGTGGCTCGATGCCAGCATCGAGGCCGGTCATGTCGACAGCGCGGCCTTTACCTATCACGCGGTATTCAGCCGTCCGGATCGTCCGTTCTCGTATGCGATGCAGCTCGGGCTCGACCTGCGCGACGCCGCGGTGTCCTATCACCCCGACTGGCCGGAGGTGAGCGGGGCGGCGGGGCGCGTCCTGGTCGACGAACGGCGTGTGCGCGTGTGGGCCGGTTCCGGGCGCATGCTGCAGAGCGAGCTGCGCAACGCGACGGTCGAGGTGCTGCCGCGACGCGACGAGCGTCGCTTGCGCCTCAGTGCCGAGCTCGACGGCGATCTCGCCGACGGCCTGCGGGTCATCAATACCTCGCCGCTGGCGAAGACGACGGGTGGCGCGCTGCGCAGCTGGCAGTCCAGCGGCGCCATGGCGCTGCGGCTCGATCTCGACATGCCCTTCGGCGGGCGGCTGGCGCCGGAGACCTCGCGCCTCGATCTGGCCGCCGACATCGCGGGCGGGCGCCTCTTTGTCGCCGACCTGCGGCTGCCCTTCGACGGCGTGCAGGGGCGGCTCGGTTTCGACCTGCAGCGCGGCCTTTACAGCGAGCGCCTGGACGGCAGGCTGTGGGGGCAGCCGCTGCGCGCGACCATCGGTGCCACCGAGGGTCCGGAGCACCGCATCGCGATCCGGGTAGACGGCGCCGCGCAGTTGCCGCGCGTGGCCCAATGGCTGGGCTGGGACCTCGACGAGTACCTTGCCGGCGTGGCGCCCTTCAGCGTGGAGCTTGCGCAACAACCGGAGCACGGCTTCGGCTTCGTGCTGCGATCGTCGCTCGCGGGCGCGGCCAGCACGCTGCCGGCGCCGCTCGCGAAGGCGCCCGCCGATTCGCTGCCGCTCGAGCTGCGCTGGTCGCCGCATGCCGCGGGCACGGATATCAGCCTGCAGCTCGGCATGGATATCTGGGGGCTCATGCAACGTGACCGGCAGGGACGCTTCAGCGGCGAGATCGCGCTGGGCGCCGAGCCGGTGGCGGGCGGCGAGGACCTGCGCATCAGGGGGAGGGTGCCGCAGGCCGATGCCGGGGCTTGGATCGTGGCCGTGCAGCACGTCGTGGCCGCGAATGCCGCGCGCGAGGACGGGCCGCGCACCGTGCTGCGTCTGGACGGGCTGGAACTGGCAACGGCCACGCTGCTCGGCGCAGAGTTGCACGAGCTGCGGGTCGATTCGCGCTGGGCGGAGCGCGATTTCGTGCTGGATTTCGTTTCCGATGCGCTGAGCGGCGAGTTCCGCCTGCCCGCCGATCCCGGCGCGCGCTTTGCGCTGACGCTCGAACAACTTCAGCTACGCGCTTTCCTGGGGCCCATCGCGGCGACGCCGGTCGCCGGGGAGGCGGACGCTGCCGGCGGCGCGTCGATGGCCCGGGACGCGCAGGCCTGGCGCAGCCTGCAGGATGCCCGTCTGCCCGAGACCGATGTGCAGGTGCGCCGCGCCACTCTCGACGACAAGGACCTCGGCGAGTGGACGTTCCGCATCGGGTCCGAGGTCGATGCGCTGGCGATGACGGACGTGCGTGCCACGCTTCCCGGGCTGCGTCTCGGCGGCACCGGCAAGGACAGCGGTGGCAGCTTCCGCCTGCGCTGGATCGGCGGCGAGCCGCGCAGCGAACTCGTCGCGGGGGCGCGCAGTGACGACATCGAGCGTTTTTTCGCGACCTGGGGTTATGCCAACGTGCTGCAAGGGCGCAAGGGCAGGGCCGATATCGAGTTCAGCTGGCCCGGCAACCCGGCGCAGTTCGAGATGGCGAACGTCAACGGCACGCTGGCCTTCTCCTGGCGGGATGGCCGTCTGCTGTTCGGGGGCGGCGACAATCCGTTCATGCGCACGCTCGGGCTGATGAATTTCGACCAGGTGCTGCGACGCATCCGGCTCGATTTCAAGGACCTCTACCAGAGTGGCCTGGCCTTCGACCGCTTCAAGGGTGAGATCGAGCTCGGGCAGGGTTTCGCGCACACCCTCGAGCCGATCACGCTGGAAGGGCCTTCGGCGCGCATGAAGTTCTCGGGCCGTTCCGACCTGCGGGCGCAGACCATCGACGCCGATCTCATCGTGACGCTGCCGATCGGCAGCAACCTGCCGTGGGTTGCGGCGCTCGCCGGGGGCTTGCCCGCGGCCGCGGGCGTCTACGTCGCAAGCCGCATCTTCGAGGATCAGCTCGGCAAGTTTTCCAGCGCGATCTACAAGGTGAGCGGCAAGCTCGACGATCCGGCGGTCGAGTTCGTGAAAGTGTTCGATACCGAGGACGGGCAGGACGACACGAGTGCCGCGCCGGCGCGCGGCGAATCCGCGCCCTCCGCGGCGCCGCCCGCGCGATCCCCCGATAGCGCAACGCCGGCGCCGGCGTCGGAGTCGCCGTGAGCGGCGTGCGCGTCGCCGCCGTGCAGATGGTGAGCGGCGAGGACATCGGGCACAACCTGGAGCGTGCGCGCGCGCTGATCGCCACCGCGGCCTCCGGCGGCGCGCGCCTGGTGGTCCTGCCCGAGGCTTTTGCGTGCTACGGCAGCGCCGACGCGGGCGCACTCGCCGGCGCCGAGCGCGATTCCGCAGGTCCGCTGCGCAGCTTTCTCGCGGCGACGGCGCGCGAGCACGGCATCCTGCTGGTCGGCGGCACCATCCCGGTGGCTGGGGAGGCGCCCGGGGCACGCCCGCACGCGGCGTGCTTTCTCTACGCCGAGGACGGCAGCGAACTCGCCCGCTACGACAAGATCCATCTCTTCGACGTCGATCTGCCCGATGCACAGCGCCGCTACCGTGAATCGGACAGTTACGCACCGGGCGAGCGGCTCGTGTGCGCGCCGACCGCGTGCGGCATGCTCGGGCTGGGTGTGTGTTACGACCTGCGCTTTCCCGAGATGTTCCGCGCGCTGGGCCAGCGCGGGATGGATGTGCTCGCGCTGCCCTCGGCGTTCACGCGACTCACCGGCGAAGCGCACTGGCACGTGCTGCTGCGCGCACGCGCGATCGAGAACCAGGTCTACGTGATCGCGCCCGACCAGGGCGGACGGCATTCGGCCACGCGCGAGACCTGGGGCGGCTCGGTCATCATCGATCCGTGGGGGCGGGTGCTGGCGAGCGCGGCCAGCGGTGAGGCGGTGATCGCGGCCGAGGTCGACGCCGCGGTGCTGCGCGACGCGCGCGAGCGGCTCCCGGTGCGCGCGCACCAGCGTTTTTACGTTCCCGGCTGATCCGGCAGCAGCGCGAGGATCACGCGGTAGATCTCGCGCCGTGCGTGGCGGGCGCGGGCGGCATCCCGGGGGGCGAGCGCCTCCGTGCGCAATTCGGTGAGGCGCGCGCTGTCGGCGGCGCCGAGCGGGAAGCCGAGTGCCAGCGGACCCTGTTCCAGCACCACGTCGCGCAGCCTCTCGGCGCGATGATGCAGCGCGGTCTCGGCGCGAGCCTGGGCCGACAGCTCCGTGACCGGCCGCGCCAGCGCCTCGATGTCCTCGTCCTCGAGCAGGTGAGCGATCAGCCGCACCTGGCGATTGCGCGCGCCGCTGGCGCTCATGGCGCGTGCCATCTCGAGCGCCTCGCGCGTGCGTTCGGCGAGCGCCAGCCTGCGAAAGCGGCTCTGCGGCAGCGCGATCAGCGCTTCGGCCAGCGTCTGCAGCGCGCGGTGCTCGCGCTTGCGCTGCGATTTGCTCGGCGGGAGTTCGTCGTCGGCTTGCGGCTTTCTGGACATGCGCTCGGACCTGTTCAGGCGTAGAAGAGGGTGGCGAGGCCGAGGAAGGACAGGAAGCCCACGGCGTCGGTTATCGTGGTCAGTACCACGCTGCCGGCCAGCGCCGGATCGATCCGCAACGAGCGCATCAGCATCGGCAGCAGCACGCCGGCGGCGGCTGCCGCCAGCAGGTTGATCAGCATCGCCGCGGCGATGCACAGCCCGATCAGGTAGTCGCCGAACCACAGCACCGCGGCGGCGGCACACACCAGCGCCCACAGCATGCCGTTGAGGCCGGCCAGCATGAGTTCCCGGTTCAGCAGCCAGCCGGCATTGCTGCGCTCGATGTGGCCCAGCGCCATGCCGCGCACCACCACGGTCAGCGTCTGGCTGCCCGCGACACCGCCCATGCTGGCGACGATGGGCATCAGCACCGCCAGCGCCACCACCTTGTCGATGGTCTGCTCGAACAGGTTGATCACGGAGGAGGCGATGAACGCCGTCAGCAGGTTGATCCCCAGCCAGATGGCGCGCCGCGGCGTGGCCTTGAGCACCGGCGCGAAGGTGTCTTCGTCCTCGCCGAGGCCGGCCATGCCCATGAACGAATGATCGGCGTCCTCGACGATCACGTCGACCACGTCGTCGATCGTGATGCGCCCGGCCAGCTTGCCCTCGGAATCCACCACCGCCGCCGACACCCAGTCGTGGCGCCGGAACAGTTTCGCCACCTCGCGCGCCGGCATGTCGACCGTTATCGGGTCCACGTCGGTCTGCATGATCTCGCGCACCGTGAGTTCCGGGTCGCAGACCAGCAGCTTGGCCACCGGCAGCAGGCCGAGGAAGTGGTCGTTGCGGCTGACCACGAACAGGGCGTCGGTCGCATGCGGGATCTCGCCGAGGCGGCGCAGGTAGCGCAGTACCACATCGACGGTGTGCCGCGGGCGCACCGTGATGGTGTCGGTGTTCATCAGGCCACCGGCGCTGTCCTCCTCGAAGGAGAGCACGCGCTCGACGCGGCGGCGATCCTGCGCGTCCATGCCGCGCAGCACGTCCTGCATGATGCGCCCCGGCAGCTGTTGCAGGATGTCGGCCACGTCGTCGGGCTCGAGGTGCTCCATCAGGGCCAGCACGTCGATGGCATCCATCTGCTCGAGCAGCGCGCCCTTGACGTCGTCACCGAGCTCCTGCAGGACTTCGCCTTCCTGCTCGGCATCGATCAGCTGCCAGAGGACGTGGCGTGCGCGGGGCGGGGAGGATTCGAGCAGGTGCGCGACGTCTACCGCGCTCAGGTGGTTCAGCAGCCGCTTGGCCGGTGCCAGCGTGCCGGCGTCGATCGCCGCCAGCAGTTCCTCGAGTCGCAGCCGGATCGAGCCGCGCCCGGACGCAAGCGTCATTCGTCTTCGCCGAAACGGTCGTTGATCAGCTCGGCGACCGCCTCCAGGGCTGCCACCGCGTCATCACCCTCGGTGTGCACGGTGACCGCAGTACCCTTCCCGGCGGCCAGCATCATCACGGCCATGATGCTCTTGGCGTCGGCGCCCTTGCCGTCGCGCTCGATGCGCACGGTGCTGGAAAAACGCCCGGCGGTCGAAACCAGCTTCGCGGCGGCGCGCGCATGCAGCCCGAGGCGGTTGATGATGACGAGTTCCCTGCTGACCATGTTCAGTTCTGCCTGTTGCCGGCGAGATCGCGGTGGCGCACCTGCACGCCCGGGAACAGGTCCCGGAAGTGGCGCTCGAGCTGCTCGCACATGTAGACGGAGCGGTGCTGGCCGCCGGTGCAGCCCAGCGCGACCGTGACGTAGCTGCGGCTGCTGCGCGCGAAGCGCGGCAACCAGCGAGCGAGGTATGCGGTGATGTCGCCCAGCATCTCCCCGACCTCGGGCCGCTCCTGCAGGAATTTCGCCACGTCCTCGTCCAGTCCGCTCAGCCGGCGCAGTGCCGGGTTCCAGTGCGGGTTGGGCAGGCAGCGCAGGTCGAATACCATGTCGGCGTAGATGGGGATGCCGCGCTTGAAGCCGAAGGACTCGAACAGGATCACCATGCTGCCATCGGTCTCCACGGCCACCGTCCGGCCGACCAGCTCGCGCAGGTCGTGCGGAGACAGCGCGCTGGTGTCGATGGTGAGCGCCGCGCGCTCGGCGATGGCTGCGAGCAGCATGCGTTCGGCCGCGATCGCCTCGTTCAGCGAGGTATTCCTGTTGCTCAGCGGGTGCTTGCGCCGCGTCTCGCTGAAGCGCCTGATCAGCGTCGCGTCATCGGCGTCGAGGTAGATCACCTCGGTGGGGAGGTCCTGCGGCAGCATGCGCAGGATGTCGCCGAAGCGCGACAGGTGGCCTGCCATGTTGCGCGCGTCGATGCTCACGGCCATGCGCTTGTTCGTGATGCCGTCGCTTTCCCGGGCCTGCTCGATCAGTTCCGGGAGCAGCAGCGCCGGCAGGTTGTCGATGCAGTAGAAGCCCGCGTCCTCCAGCACGTGCAGGGCGGTGCTCTTGCCCGAGCCGGAGCGGCCGCTGACGATCACGAGCTTTGCGGGGGTGGGAGTGCCGTCCATCGCGGCGACCTCAGGCCTCGTCGCCCTGTGCCCAGGCCGCCAGCATCGTGGCGCGCAGCGACTCGTCGTCGCGGCAGGCACGAAGCCGCTCGCGCACGCCGGGCCGGCTGAACAGGCCCGCGAGGCGGGCCAGCACGCGCAGGTGCTCGTCGGTTGCGCCATCGGGCACGACGAGCGCGAACACGATGTCGACCGGGTTGTCGTCGATGGCCGCGAAGTCGACGGGCCGGGCGAGGGTGACGAGGGCCGCCATCGGCGCGCTGCAGTCGGCCTCGCGGCAATGCGGAATGGCGATGCCTTCGCCGATGCCGGTGCTGCCGAGGCGCTCGCGCGCATTGAGGCTCTCGCAGAGCTGGTCCTCGATTTCCTTCCCGCGTCCGCCCGCGATCAGGCCTGCGATCGTCTCGAGCACCCGCTTCTTGCTGCCACAATCCGCGCCACAGAGCACTCGCTGCGGTGTCAGCAGTGCGTCCAGCGCCGTGATGGTCATGGTCTGGTGCCGGGATCTCAGCGCGGCGCGAGGCCCTGGTGGTGATCCTGGCTCTTGCCCTTGTGCTTGTTCAGCTGGCGGTCCAGCTTGTCGGTGAGCGCATCGATGGCCGCGTACATGTCCTCGGACTCCGCGGCGGCGAATAGTTCGGCGCCCGCCATGCGGATCGTGGCCTCCACTTTCTGGCGCAGCTTCTCCACGTTCAGCACCACGTCGGCGTGCGTGATCCGGGATTCGTGGCGCTCCAGCCGGCCCAGCTTGCTGGCGACGTAGTCGCGCAGCGCATCGGTGAGGTCGACGTGGTGGCCGGTGATGTTGATCTGCATGGGGTTTCTCCTGCTGTGGGCCCGGTGTGGTGTGCGCTGTCGTTGCGGTGCGCGCCGTGCTGGCGGCGACATCGTCAGACCAGCTGCTTCCTTTCGTTGGACGGCGCAATGCCCAACGCTTCGCGGTACTTGGCGATGGTGCGCCGCGCCACGTTGATGCCTTGCTGTTCGAGTATGGACGCAATCTTGCTGTCGCTCAGCGGCTTGCGCGGGTGCTCGGCGCTGACCAGCTTTTTGATGATAGCCCGTATCGCCACCGATGAGCATTCCCCGCCGGCGGCAGTGCTCACGTGGCTGGAGAAGAAGTACTTCAGCTCGAATATCCCGCCGGGCGTATGCATGTACTTCTGCGTCGTTACCCGGGAGATGGTGGATTCGTGCATGCTCACCGCGGTCGCCACGTCGTGCAGGATCATCGGCCGCATGGCCTCGGGGCCGTGCTCGAGGAAGCCCTGCTGGCGCTCGACGATGCACCGCGCCACCTTGAGCAGCGTTTCGTTGCGGCTCTGCAGGCTCTTGATGAACCACTTGGCTTCCTGCAGGTTGTCGCGCAGGAAGACGTTGTCGGCGGAATTGTCGGCGCGCCGGATCATCGCCGCGTAGTAGGAATTGACGCGCAGGCGCGGCGCTATTTCCGGGTTGAGCTCCACCAGCCAGCGGCCGTTGCGCTTGCTCACGATCACGTCCGGGACCACGTATTCCGCGGCGCTCGCGCTGATCACGCTGCCCGGACGCGGGTTGAGCTGCTGGATGCAGTGGATCGCCGCCTTGAGCTCCGGTTCGCTGATGTGCAGGCGGCGCATCAGCGTGGCGTAGTCCTTGGCGCCCAGCAGCTGGATGTGCTTGTCGATGATCACGCGCGCGTGCCGCACGGCGGGTTCTTCGGGGTCGAGCTGGCGCAGCTGGATCAGCAGGCACTCGCGCAGGTCGCGGGCGCCCACGCCGACCGGGTCGAAATGCTGGATGCGATGCAGGACCGCGACGATTTCGTCGATCTCGATCCCGCTCTCGGGGCCGAAGCCCTCGGCAAGGTCCTCGAGGCTCACGCTCAGCATGCCGTCGGCATCGATGGCGTCGATGATCGACATCGCGATCATGCGATCGGTTTCCGACATCGGCGTCAGGTTCAGCTGCCACAGCAGGTGGTCGGAAAGCGTGGAGGCCTCGGCGGTGTACTGCTCGAAGTCCTGCCCCTCGTCGCCGCTGCCCGCCGGGCCGGCGCTGCCGGTCTCGTAGATATCGTCCCAGCTGGTGTCCACGGCGAGATCGGAGGGCATCGATTCGGCGGTCACGTCATCGACCGTGTCGGGCTCTGCGACTTCGCGCTCCGCCGATCCGGCGTACTCCTCCGGGAGCTCCTGCTGCGAGCTCGCCATCCCCGGCACGACATCGTCGGCAGGCGTGCTCTCGACCAGTTCGAGCAGCGGGTTGCTGTCGAGTGCCTCCTGGATTTCCTGCTGCAGGTCCAGCGTCGACAGCTGGAGCAGCCGTATCGCCTGCTGCAACTGGGGCGTCATGGTCAGGTGCTGACCCAGTTTGAGCTGGAGCGACTGCTTCATGAGCGGTGTACGGAAACCCTGTCGGTGATGGTGGCCAACCGGGAAGAGCGGGTGGCAAATTCAGTGTAGTCGGGGCGGCAAATGCATGCAACAGTCGCGCCAGCTTATGCATTTACATGCGGAACTGCTGCCCCAGATAGATTTCTCTGGCCTTGTCGTTGGCCAGGATCGTGGCGGCGTCGCCCTCGGTGATGATGTGGCCCTCGCCCACGATGTAGGCGCGCTCGCAGATGTCCAGGGTCTCGCGCACATTGTGGTCTGTGATCAGCACCCCGATGCCGCGCGCCTGCAGGTGGCGCACGATGTCCTTGATGTCCTTCACCGATATCGGGTCGACGCCGGCGAAGGGTTCGTCGAGCAGGATGAAGGATGGATCGCTGGCCAGCGCGCGCGCGATCTCCACGCGCCGGCGTTCGCCGCCCGAGAGCGCGATGCCGCGTGCGTCGCTGAGGTGCGTGAGGTTGAATTCCTGCAGCAGCTCTTCGAGCTTCTCCTGCATGCGCTGGCGGCTGAGCGTCTTGCGTGTCTGCAGGATCGCCAGGATGTTCTGCGCCACCGTGAGACGCCGGAACACGGAGGCCTCCTGCGGCAGGTAGCCGATGCCCTTGCGCGCGCGCCCGTACATGGGCAGCCGGGTGATGTCCTCGCCGCCGAGCAGGATGCGCCCGGAGTCGGCCGGCACGATGCCGAGGATCATGTAGAAGCACGTGGTCTTGCCGGCGCCGTTGGGTCCGAGCAGGCCCACGATCTCGCCGCTGTCCATGCTGATGGAGACGTCGCGGATGACCTTGCGGCTCCGGTAGGACTTCGCAAGGTTCAGCGCTTCAAGGCGCGCCATCGGGGGATGCCTCGGCTGGCGGCTGTCCGTCGCTCGCCGGCGGCGCCAGCGTGGCGCGCCGCGGCTGGATCACCATCTGCACCCGCGAGGCGCCCGATTCCGCGCTGCCCGAGCTGGCCTTGACGCGCTGCTCCTGCACGAAATACTCGATGCGCTCGCCCTTGACCGTCGAGCCTTCCTGGGTGACCGCGGCCTTTTCGATCAGCGTGAGGATCTCGCGCGCCACGTCGTACTGGATCGTGGTCGCGCGCGCGTACACCGGCTCGCGCTCGGGCGAGGGCTTCTGGTGCATCTTCGCGGGCGCACCGAGGGCGTCGATGCGGGTGACCTGGTCCCCGTCCATCGCGATCGTCACGCGGTCGGCCGATATGTGCAGGCTGCCCTGGTCGATCTCGACGTCGCCGGTATAGACGGTGATGCCCTTGCGTTCGTCGCGCTCGGCGCGATCGGACTGGATATAGATGGGCTGATTGCGATCGTCTGGCAATGCGAGGCCCGGCCGCGGTGCCAGCACGCCCCATAGCACGAGCGCCGCGGCCCTGGCCGCGATCGTGCGCAACCTGAGCCGGCCAATACGCAATACCCCTGTCTCAGCGCCCACCTGTCCTCCTCATTGCTCGTGATTCGATCATAGTCCACGGTGTCCCGCGGTGCCGCCGGCCTCGGGCAGATAGGGCGCGAGCGCCTCCGTCCACTGCTCGCGGGCGCGCAGCAGCATCTCGCAGGCCTCGCGCACGGCGCCCTCACCGCCGCGGGCGCGGCTCTGCCACGCGGCCCGGCGCGCGATCTCGCTGCTGGCATTGGCCACGGTCATGCCGAGCCCCACCGCCAGGATGGCGCGCAGGTCAGGCAGGTCGTCGCCCATGTAGGCGGTCTCGGCCAGTGTCAGCCCGGTGCTGGCCAGGAGTTCCCGTAGCGCCTCGAGCTTGTCCTCGCGCCCCTGCACGCAGTGGTCGATGCCGAGCTCGCGCGCCCGGCGTTCCACCGCGCCCGAACGGCGCGCGGTGATGATCGCCACCTGGATCCCGCAGCGGCGCACGAGCTTGATGCCCAGCCCGTCGAGGATCGAGAAGCTCTTCATTTCCTCGCCGTCGCCGCTGTAGTGGATGCGGCCATCGGTCAGCACGCCGTCGACGTCGAGCGCCAGCAGGCGGATGCGCCGGGCGATGGCTTTCAGTTCCTCGGTCATGCGTGGCTCCGGGCCGGGCGCGCGCTCAGGCAATGCCCGCGCGCAGCAGGTCGTGCAGGTGAATGACGCCGGTGGGGCGCCGCTCGTCGTCGAGGACGACCAGCGAGGTGATCTTGCTCTCCTCGATCAGGTGCAATGCCTCCGCGGCCAGCGCCTCGCCGTTGACGGTCTTGCAGCGCGTCGTCATGAAGTCGCCGATGCGCTCGTGCTGGAAGTCGATGCCGCGGTCGAGCGCACGGCGCAGGTCGCCGTCGGTGAAGATGCCGAGCAGGTGTCCCCCGGGGTCGGTTACCGTGGTCATGCCGAAACCCTTGGCAGTCATCTCCAGCAGCGCCTCGCGGATCACCGTTTCCGGGGGCACGCGCGGGACCTCGCGGCCCTGGTGCATGATGTCGTTGACCCGCAGCAGCAGCTTGCGTCCCAGGGCGCCGCCCGGGTGCGAGAACGCGAAATCCTCGGCCGAGAAGCCGCGCGCCTCGAGCAGCGCGATCGCGAGCGCGTCCCCCATCACCAGTGCCACGGTGGTGCTGGAGGTCGGCGCGAGGTCGAGCGGGCAGGCCTCCGTTTCCACGCCGACGTCGAGGTTCACGTCGGCCAGGCGCGCCAGGGTCGATTCGGGCTTGCCGGTCAGGGCGATCAGCGGCGCGCCCATGCGCTTGATCAGCGGCAGGATCGTGAGGATCTCGGGCGTGGTGCCCGAATTGGACAGCGCCAGCACCACGTCCTTGCCGGTGATCATGCCGAGGTCGCCATGGCTCGCCTCGCCGGGATGAACGTAGAACGCCGGCGTTCCGGTGCTCGCCAGCGTTGCCGCGATCTTGTTGCCGATGTGGCCCGACTTGCCCATCCCGGTGACAACGACCCGCCCGGCGCAGCCGAGCAGGATCTCGCAGGCACGCACGAAGGATTCGTCGAGCCGCTCGCGCAGACGCGTCACGGCCTCGATCTCCAGTGCCACGGTGCGTTGGGCCGACTGCAGCCAGGGTGAGCTCGGGGAGGCGTTGTCCGCAGCCATGGTCGGACTCACGGGGTGTTCGTTGTCGCGGCGCGACGCCGGTGCCGCAGGCCGCCCAGGGGCTGGCACGGTGGTGTCGGACGGCGCGTGCAAATGGCGGTGAAAGTCACGGACGCGGGAGTTCACTGTGGTTCTGTCGGGCGCGTATGATAGCCGGTTTCCGGATTCAATGCCGTGCTGCGGCGGGGCGGACCCAGCGGGTTTGCGGTACCCGTGACCGCACAGCACGGCTCTCGCCGCATCGATACGGGGTCAAGCGCAATGACGGAAGACGAAATCAGGGCTCTGGTGATGGCCGGCATGCCGGGCGCCGACGTCGCGGTGGGCGGTGACGGCTACCACATCGATCTGACGGTGGTCAGCGACGCATTCGAGGGCCTCAATCGCGTCAAGCGCCA
The DNA here is from genome assembly GCA_022705125.1 of Pseudomonadota bacterium. The sequence goes on along the minus strand of JAKJFB010000019.1, from coordinate 1,024 downwards.
GCAGCTCGTCTACGGCGTGCTGGCCGACGTGATCCGTTCCGGCGCGCTGCACGCGGTGAACATCCGCGCACTGACAGCGGCCGAGAGCCAGGCGACGATCTGACGCGGGGCGCTGCATTGATGGAAAAGTTTTCGATCCACGGCGGCAGGCGCCTCGACGGGGAGATCCGCATCTCCGGTGCCAAGAACGCGGCCCTGCCGATCCTCGCCGCGACGCTGCTGACCGACGATACGCTGCGCATCCGCAACGTGCCCGATCTGCAGGACATCACCACGATGATCGACCTGCTGGCCAGCATGGGCGTCGTGCTGCGCCGCGACGAACGCCACGGTCTCGAGGCGGACGGCGCGAACATCGGCAGTTTCACGGCGCCCTACGAGCTCGTGAAGACGATGCGCGCCTCGATCCTGGTGCTGGGCCCGATGCTGGCGCGCTTCGGCCAGGCGCAGGTCTCGTTCCCCGGCGGCTGCGCCATCGGCAGCCGGCCCATCGACCTGCACCTGCACGGCCTGCAGGCCATGGGTGCCGAGATCGAGATCGACGGCGGCTACATCAATGCCCGGGTGCAGGGCAGGCTGCGCGGCGCCCACGTGCTGTTCGACAAGGTCACCGTGGGGGGCACGGAGAACCTGTTGATGGCGGCCTGCCTGGCCGATGGGCGCACGGTGCTCGAGAACGCCGCGCGCGAGCCCGAGATCGTCGATCTGGCCCGCTGCCTGCAGCGCATGGGCGCGCAGATTGCCGGCGCCGGCACGGACACGCTGGTGATCGAGGGCGTCGAGCGCCTGCACGGCTGCGACTATACCGTGATGCCGGATCGCATCGAGACCGGCACCTTCCTGGTTGCGGCGGCCGCGACGCGCGGGCGCGTGAAGCTGCGCGACACGCGCGCCGACATCCTCGAGGCCGTGCTGGTAAAGCTGACCGAGGCCGGCGCGCACATCGAGGAGGGCGAGGACTGGATCGCGCTCGACATGCAGGGGCGGCGACCGCGGGCGGTCAGTATCCGCACCGCGCCCTATC
>JAKJFB010000199.1 GCA_022705125.1 Pseudomonadota bacterium | reverse complement strand
CACCACTTGCGAGGGCGTCTGGTCCTCGCGCGCGCACAGGTGTTCGAAAACGGCCTTTTTGCCCGGATCGATCAGGACGGTCAGCCTGGCGGTGCGCTGTTCCATGCTCATACGGTGTGTACCAAAGTTGCGTTGACGACACATCACACGCACATTAGATTAGCACTCATCGAATCCGGCAAGAAGCTATGCTTCTTTCAGGGGTGGTGTGATGACGGGTGACCGGATGCAGGCTTGTCGCGGCGCGGACGGCTCGGGTGCCTGAGCCAAGGCTGGCGCTGCCGCGCCGCCGGTCGAACTGGTGCTGCCGCTCGGGCTTCCCGATCTGCCGATGCACCTGCGACTCGATTCGCTGTCCGCCTTCTTCCTGTTCCTGCTTGGCAGCGCCGTGGCCGGGATCAGCGTGTTCGCGGCCGGCTATTTCCGTTCCGGCGAAGGCACGTCGCCCGGGCTGCTGTGCCTGCAGTACCACGTCTTCCTCGCCAGCATGACGCTGGTGCTGCTCGCCAACGATGCCTACGCGTTCATGGTCAGCTGGGAATCGATGGCGCTGGCCTCGTATTTCCTCGTCATCACCCAGCACCGCATCCCCGAGATCCGCGCCGCCGGTTTCCTCTACCTGCTGCTCGCGCACGTCGGGGCGATCGCGATCCTGCTCTGCTTCGGCGTGCTGCAGGGCGGCAGCTGGCAGTTCACCTTCGACGCAATGCGCGAGGCCGAGCTGCCCGCAGCGCGCGCGAGCCTCGCCTTCGGCCTGGCGGTGCTCGGCTTCGGCGCCAAGGCCGGGCTGGTGCCGCTGCACGTGTGGCTGCCCGAGGCGCATCCGGCCGCGCCATCGCCGGTTTCCGCGCTGATGAGCGGCGTGATGCTGAAGACCGCCGTCTACGGCGTGTTGCGCGTGAGCTTCGACCTGCTGCCGGCGCCGCTGTGGTGGTGGGGCGCGGTACTGCTGGCGCTCGGCCTGTTCAGTGCGCTCTACGGCGTGGTGTTCGCCGCGGTGCAAACCGACATGAAGCGGCTGCTCGCCTGCTCGTCCATCGAGAATCTCGGCATCGTGTTCGCGGGCATCGGGCTGGCGCTGCTGTTCCACGCCGAGGGCATGGGCGCGCCCGCGGCGCTGGCGCTGGCCGCCGCCCTGTACCACTGCCTGAACCACGCGATGTTCAAGAGCCTGCTGTTCCTCGCCACCGGCTCGGTGCTGCACGCGACGGGAGAGCGCAACCTCGGCAGGCTCGGCGGCCTGATCCGGCGCATGCCGTGGGTGGCGTGGCTGGCGCTGATCGGGACGCTGGCGATCGCGGGGCTGCCGCCGCTGAACGGCTTTGTATCCGAGTGGCTGCTGCTGCAGGCATTCCTGCTCACGCCCGATGTGCCGCAGCCGTTCATGAACATGCTGGTGCCGCTCGGCGCCTCGCTGCTGGCGCTCACCGCGGCGCTGGCCGCCTACGTGATGGTGAAGTTCTACGGCGTGATCTTCCTCGGGCAGATGCGCGAGCGCGCGCTCGCCGAGGCGCACGACTGCGGCCGCCTCGAGCGCCTGGGGCTGCTGTGGCTGGCGGCCTGGTGCGTGCTGCTCGGGCTGCTGCCGGTGGCCGTGATCGGCCTGCTCGACGAGGTCGGCATGCAGCTGCTCGGTGCCTCGCTCGCGCATGCCGGTTCCAGCGCCTTCGGCCTGGTGCCGGTGTCGGCGGAGCGCGCGGCCTACCGCCCGATCGTGTTCCTGGTCGGCATCGCGCTGGTGCTGATCGTCACCGTGCTGGTCGCCAAGCGCCTGTACCACGGCCGCACGCGTCGCGCACCGCCGTGGGATTGCGGCTTTGCGGCGCAGGATGCGCGCATGCAGGACACCGCCGAGGGATTCGGGCAGCCGATCCGCCACATCTTCGACGCCTTCTTCAGCATGCGCCGCGAACTGCCCTCGCCCTTCGACGAGCACCCCGTGTACCGCGTCACCGTCGAGGACCGCTTCTGGGGCCTGCTGTACCAACCGCTGGCGCGGGCGGTGAAGCGCGCCGCGGCCCAGGTGGGCCGGCTGCAGACGGGCCGCATCTCGGTGTACCTGGCATACAGCTTCGTCACGTTGATCGTGCTGCTGGTGATCGTGCTATGACGGGCGCGGCGCTGATCACCCAGCTGTTCGCGGTGGCGGTTGCCGTGCTGCTCGCGCCGCTGTTCCTCGGCTGGGTCAACATGTGCCGGGCGTGGCTGCAGAACCGTGGCGCGCCGCCGATCACGCAGCCCTACCGGATGATCCGCAAGCTCCTGCGCAAGGACGCGGTGATCGCCACGGACGCCTCGGCGCTGTTCGTGTTCGCGCCCTACGTGATCTTCGGCTCGATGGTCACGGCCGCCGCGATCATCCCGGCGCTGGCGCTCGACCTGCCGTTCGCGCGCGCCGCGGACGCGATCGCGCTGGTCGGGCTCTTCGCCACCGCGCGCGTCTTCGTCGCGCTGGCCGCGATCGACACCGGCACCGCCTTCGGCACGCTCGGCGCGCGGCGCGAGATGATGCTCGGCTTCCTCGCCGAGCCGGCGCTGCTGATGGTGTTCTTCACCGCCTCGCTGATCGCCGGTTCGACCGAGTTGCCGGTGATCGCGGACATGCACCAGTACCATGCGCTCGCCATCCACCCGGGGCTCGCCTTCGCCGCCATCGCCTTCCTGATGGTGCTGCTCGCCGAGAACGCCCGTATCCCGGTCGACAATCCGGCCACGCACCTCGAGCTCACGATGATCCACGAGGCGATGGTGCTCGAGTATTCCGCGCGCCACCTGGCGCTGATCGAGTGGGCATCGGCGCTGAAGCTCTTCAACTACGCCTGCATCGGCTTTGCGCTGTTCGTGCCGTGGGGTGTCGCGCGCGATCTCGATTCGCCGCAGGTGCTGGCGCTCGCGCTGGTGGTGCTGTGCGCGAAGCTGCTCGTCTGCGGCGCGGTGCTGGCGCTGATCGAGACCCTGAACGCGAAGATCCGCATCTTCCGCGCGCCGGAATTCCTCGCGCTCGCCTTCATGCTGGCCGTGCTCGGCCTGCTCGTGCGCCTGCTGCTGCAGAGTTGATGCCGATGCAAGCAATCCCGTTGCCGGAACAGTTCATCCACCTGCTCGCCTCGGTGGTGCTGCTGCTGTCCTTCGCGATGCTCGCGCAGCGGCGCATCCGCACGCTGATCCACCTGTTCGCGCTGCAGGGCGCGGCACTGGTGTGCTCGACCCTGATCGTGGCCTGGTCCAGCGGTCAGCACCACCTGTACTACTCCGCCGCACTCACGCTGGCGCTCAAGGTGATCGTGCTGCCGCTGATCCTGTACCGGCTGACCGACCGGCTGGACCTGCGCTGGGACACCGAGACCGGCCTGCGCATCCCCACCACCATGCTGGTCGGCGTGGTGCTGGTGGTATTCGCCTTCGGCCTCGCGCAGCCCATATCCAGCCTCGCCGGCAGCGTGACGCAGAGCACGCTGGGCATCGCGATCGCGGTGGTGATGCTGGCCTTCCTGATGATGATCACGCGGCGCAAGGCCGTCACGCAGGTCATCGGCTTCCTCGCGATGGAAAACGGCCTGTTCTTCGCCGCCACCAGCGCGACCAACGGCATGCCGATGGTCGTGGAGTTCGGCATCGCGCTCGACGTGCTGGTCGGGGCGATCATCCTCGGCATCTTCTTCTTCCAGATCCGCGAGCAGTTCGACAGCCTCGACCTGCACCACCTGGAACGGCTGAAGGAGGAATGAGCCGCCCATGGAAATGCTGATACTGCTCGCCCTGCCGCTCTGCGGCGCCGCGCTGCTCGCGCTCGTGGGGGCGCGCCGCCGCGCCGCGGAAGTGAACGTGGCGTTCAGCCTCGCGACACTGGTCGCCGGCGGCTTCCTGACCGCGCGCGTGATCGAGCAGGGCCCGCAGCTGTACTGGAACGAGGCCTTCTTCGTCGATCCCTTCAACGTGTTCCTGGTCGCACTCACCGCCTTCGTGAACTTCACGACCGCGCTGTTCTCGCGCCGCTACATGCGCATCGAGGAGCGCCACGGCCGGCTCTCGGCGTCGCGCCTGCGCCTGTACCACAGCATGTACCAGCTGTTCATGTTCACGATGCTGGTGGCGCTGCTCACCAACAACATGGGCATCCTGTGGGTCGCGATGGAAGCGGCGACGCTGTCGACGGTGCTGCTGGTCTCGCTGTACCGCACTTCGGCCAGCCTGGAAGCGGCGTGGAAGTACTTCATCCTGTGCGGTGTCGGCATCGCGCAGGCGCTGTTCGGCACCATCCTGCTGTACTTCGCGGCCGAGCGCGTGCTCGGGCACGCCGGCATGAGCGCGCTGCTGTGGACGCAGCTCGACGCGGTGAAGGGCGAGCTCGAGCCCACCGTGCTCGCGATCGCTTTCGCGTTCCTGCTGGTCGGCTACGGCACCAAGGTCGGGCTCGCGCCGCTGCACAACTGGCTGCCCGACGCGCATGCCGAGGGTCCCACACCGGTCTCGGCGGTGCTCTCGGGCTTGCTGCTGAACGTGGCGCTGTACGCGGTGATCCGCTGCAAGGTGCTGGTCGAGGGCTCGATACGCTCGGAGCTCCCGGGGCAGATGCTGATGTTCTTCGGCCTGGTATCGGTGCTGGTCGCGGCCTTCATGCTGTGGCGGCAGAAGGACATCAAGCGGCTCTTCGGCTACTCGTCGATCGAGCATATGGGCATCATCACCTTCGCCTTCGGCATGGGCGGGCCGGTGGCAAACTTCGCCGCGCTGCTGCACATGACGGTGCATTCGCTGACCAAGAGCGCGATCTTCTTCGCCGTGGGGCATGCGGTGCAGAAGGCAGGCACCCAACAGATGGACGACATCCGCGGCCTGTTGACGCTCTCGCCCGCACTCGGCTGGGGCCTGATGCTCGGATCGCTCGCGATACTCGGCATGCCGCCCTTCGGCGTGTTCGCGAGCGAGTTCCTGATCCTCACCACCGCGATGCGCGAACAGCCGTGGGCGACTCCGCTGCTGCTGCTCGCGCTCGGCGTCGCCTTCGCCGCGGTGTTCGGCCGCGCGCAATCGATGGTGTTCGGTCCCCCGAGCGTCGCGAAGCTGCCCGAGCCGCCGTCGCTGCTGCCGGTGTTCGTGCACCTCGCGCTGGTGCTGATGCTCGGCCTGTGGATACCGCCGTTTCTCGCCGGCTGGTACCGCCTCGCCGCCGGGATGATCGGGTGAACGCGATGCGCAACTCGGTGCCCGTGCATTGCCAGCGCGTATCCCCTGCAGAATGGTCCGGGCGCGTCGCTGCGCTGGCGGCGGCGGATGCGCGCCTGCTCACGCTGTGGGGTAGCGACGAACGCGACCGCGGCGCCGGCGAGCTGCTGCGCGCGGCCTTTCTCGAGGGCGGCGGCATCGTGGTGCTCGAGCTCGCGCTGGCGGGTGATGCGCCGGACTATCCGCGCATCGATGCGCAGTTTCCCTCCGCCGCGCGGATGCAGCGTGCGGTCCGCGACCTGTCGGGCATCGCCGCGCAGGGCGCCGATGCGCGGCCCTGGTTGCGCCACGGGGCGTGGTCGCAGCACGAACATCCGCTGCGGCGGGACTTCGTCCTCGGTACGCCCGATCCCGCGCATTACCGCTTCGTGCGCGTACAGGGCGAGGGCGTGCACGAGATCGCGGTCGGGCCGGTGCATGCCGGCATCATCGAGCCGGGACATTTCCGCTTCTCTGTGGTCGGCGAGAAGGTGCTGCGGCTGGAGGAGCGCCTGGGCTACGTGCACAAGGGCATCGAGCGGCGCTTCACGGAGCTTTCGCCC
>JAKJFB010000198.1 GCA_022705125.1 Pseudomonadota bacterium | reverse complement strand
TCTACCCGCAACGACCGCGGTTTCACAGGATGGCCTCCGCGCGCGGAGGCCCGCAGAGGACCAGAGAGCTTGGCCAGGACACGAGGCGCATCGACGGTAGCCGCAAGGACGCTGCCCCCCATTCTGCAGCACGGCTTGCGCGAGGGGCTGATGATCGCCTGGGTCGCGCTGGCGGCGTACCTGCTGCTCGCCATCGGCACCTACAGCGTCGGCGATCCGGGCTGGTCGAGCACCGGCAATGGCGCCGGGATCAGCAACTCCGCGGGCGCCGCGGGCGCGTGGATTGCCGACGTGCTGCTCTCGCTGTTCGGCTACGTCGCCTACCTGTTCCCGGTGCTGCTCGGTTTCCGCGCCTGGGCGCTGGTGCGCGACCGCCAGTCCCCTTTCGTGTTCGACTGGCTGCTGGTATCGATCCGCAGTGTCGGCTTTGTGCTGGTGGTGCTCGCCGGCACCGGTCTGCTGGCGATCAAGGGCAGCGCGACCACGCTGCTGCCCTTCGGCATCGGCGGCATGCTCGGCGAAACCCTGGCGCAGGTGTGCCAGCGCGCCTTCGGCCTGCCGGGCAGCCAGTTGCTGATGGTCGCCCTGCTGCTGTTCGGCGTCACCATCTTTACCGACCTGTCGTGGGGGCGGCTGCTCGAAACCACCGGCCGGCTCACGCTGGCGGCGCTGGGGCGCCTGGCCCCGCTGGCCGGCGCGGCGATCGCGCGCATGCCGCGCGGGGAGCCCGCGGGCGAGCAGGACGACCAGCCCGGGTCGAGTCCCGGGGTTGCAGCCGTTGCGCGCGAGCTCACGGCCGATGAACTGGAAGAAAGTAGTCCGCGCAGGCGCCGCGCCCGGCGCGAACCGGTGCTGGACGATGTGCCGATGGACCTGCCGGCCACGCCCGGGATGCGCGTGACGCCGGAAATGAGCGACGCACCGCAGAGCCGCACGACGCCGGAGATCCGCCTGCCCGAAAAACGCAAGGAATCGCAGGGCGAGCGCCTGCAGCGCGAAAAGCAGGGTGCCCTGTTCAGCGCCGCCGGCACGACGCTGCCGCCGCTCGGCCTGCTCGACATGGCCGACAGGAGCAAACAGCGCGGCTTCTCGGCCGAGGCGCTCGAGGCGATGTCGCGGCTGCTCGAGATCAAGCTGCGCGATTTCGGTGTCGAGGCCAAGGTGGTCTCGGTACTGCCGGGGCCGGTGATCACGCGCTTCGAGATCCAGCCCGCGCCCGGCGTGAAGGTCAGCCGCATCAGCAACCTGGTCAAGGACCTCGCGCGCTCGCTCGCGGTGATCAGCGTGCGCGTGGTCGAGGTGATCCCGGGCAAGTCGGTGGTCGGCATCGAGATCCCCAACGAGGACCGCGAGACGGTGCTGCTCGGCGACGTGCTCGCCTCGCGCGCCTACGAGGCCTCGAAGTCGCCGCTGACGCTCGCGCTCGGCTACGACATCTCGGGCGAGCCGATGGTGGTCGATCTGGCGCGCATGCCGCACCTGCTGGTCGCGGGCACCACCGGTTCGGGCAAGTCGGTGGGCGTCAACGCGATGCTGCTCTCGCTGCTGTACAAGTCGACGCCCGCGGACGTGCGCCTGATCATGGTCGACCCGAAGATGCTGGAGCTCTCGGTCTACGAGGGCATCCCGCACCTGCTGACCCCCGTGATCACGGACATGAAGGACGCCGCCAACGGGCTGCGCTGGTGCGTGGCGGAGATGGAGCGCCGCTACAAGCTGATGGCGGCGATGGGCGTGCGCAATCTCGCGGGTTTCAACCGCAAGGTGCTCGATGCCATCGAGGCCGGCGAGCCGATCGCCGATCCGTTCTGGACGCCCGACCCCATGGTGTTCATCACCGAGGAGGAGCAGCTCGCCACGCCCCCGACGCTGGAGGCGCTGCCCGCGATCGTGGTGGTGATCGACGAATTCGCCGACATGATGATGATCGTCGGCAAGAAGGTCGAGGAGTTGATCGCGCGCATCGCGCAAAAGGCGCGCGCCGCCGGCATCCACCTGGTCCTCGCCACCCAGCGCCCCTCGGTCGACGTGATCACCGGCCTGATCAAGGCCAACATCCCGACGCGCATGGCCTTCCAGGTCTCCTCGAAGATCGATTCGCGCACCATCCTCGACCAGGGCGGGGCCGAGCAGCTGCTCGGGCACGGCGACATGCTGTACCTGCCGCCCGGCAGCGGCGTGCCGATCCGTGTGCACGGCGCCTTCGTTTCCGACGCCGAGGTGCACCGCGTGGTGGCGAACCTGCGCGCGAACTCGAGCCCCAACTACATCGATGGCATCCTCGAGGAGAGCGCCTCCTCGCCGCTGGCGCTGCTCCCCGGGGAGGCCAGCGAGGATCCCGAGGGCGACGGCCTCTACGACGAGGCGGCCATGGAGGCCGCGGGCGTGGTCAGCGCCATGAACAGCAACGGCAGCCGTGAAGTTCTGGCCCCCCCGCCGCCCGCCCACTGACCCACTGCAGGTGTTCCCGTGTCGCGAATTGCCGCTCTCGCAGCGCTCGTCTTGCTGTGTTCCCACGCGCTGGCCGACAGCGCCGCCGCCACGCGCCTCGGCGCACTGCTCGCCGGCATGCAGCGCATCGAGGCCGGGTTCTCGCAGCGCCTGATCGACGAGGGCGGCGAAGTGATGCAGGAGAGCAGCGGGCGCGTGCTGCTCGCGCACCCGGGGCGCTTTCGCTGGGAAACCACCGACCCGTTCGAGCAGCTCGTGGTCAGCGACGGCGCGACCGTGTGGCAGTACGACGCCGACCTCGCGCAGGTGGTGGTACGCCCGCTCGACCGTCGTGCCGACCAGGTGCCCTCGCTGCTGCTCAGCGGCGAGATCGCCGCGGTCGAAAAGCAGTTCGAGATCCGCAGCGCCGCGGCGCCTGCCGGCAAGGAACGCTTCGACCTGCTGCCGCGCGAGCCGGGCGGGCTGTTCGCCGCGCTGGCCGTGCAGTTTCGCGCCGGGGTGCTGGAGCAACTGGTGATCGCCGACGGCCTGGGCCAGCGCACCGAGGTGGAGTTCTCGGAGGTGCAGCCCGCGGGCGCCGTCGATGACGCCACCTTCCGCTTCGAGGCTCCACCCGGGGTCGACGAGCTGCACGATGACTGATCCGGCCGCGACCGCGCCCTACGTGCCGCTCGCGGCGCGCATGCGGCCCCGGCGCCCGGAAGACTTCTTCGGCCAGGAGCACCTGCTCGGCCCGGACAAGCCGCTCAGCAACGCAATCCGCTCGGGCGTCGTGCACTCGATGATCCTGTGGGGGCCGCCCGGCGTCGGCAAGACCTCGCTGGCGCGCATGCTCGCCGAGACCACCGGCGCGCACTTCCAGAGCATTTCCGCGGTGCTTTCCGGCGTGAAGGAGATCCGCGCGGCCATCGACGGGGCGCGCGCCGAGCGCGCCGCGAGCGGGCGGCGCAGCATCCTGTTCGTCGACGAGGTGCACCGCTTCAACAAGGCCCAGCAGGACGCCTTCCTGCCGTTCGTCGAGGACGGCACCGTGATCTTCATCGGCGCCACCACCGAGAACCCGTCCTTCGAACTGAACGGCGCGCTGCTCTCGCGCGCGCGCGTCTACCGTCTGCGCCCCATGAGCGAGGAGGCGATCGAGGCGGTGCTGGCGCACGCGCTGGTGAACGACGAGCCGTTGCGCGCACGCGGCCTGGCCGTGGAGCCGCTCGAGCTCGGGCGCATCGCGCGCGCGGCCGACGGCGATGCGCGCCGCGCGCTGAACCTGCTGGAGATCGCGGCGGATCTCGCCGGCGCCGGGGTGATCGACGACGCGGTGCTGCGCGAGGTGCTGGGCGGCGATCCGCGGCGCTTCGACAAGGGCGGCGACATCTTCTACGACCAGATCTCGGCGCTGCACAAGGCGGTGCGCGGCGGCTCGCCCGATGCGACGCTGTACTGGCTGGCGCGCATGCTCGACGGCGGCTGCGACCCCCTCTACATCGCGCGGCGCGTGGTGCGCATGGCCACCGAGGACATCGGCAATGCCGATCCGCGCGGACTCACGATGGCGCTGGCGGCCTGGGACACGCAGGAGCGCCTCGGCAGCCCCGAGGGCGAGCTCGCGATCGCCCAGGCGCTGGCCTACCTCGCCTGCGCGCCGAAGAGCAACGCGGTATACACGGCTTTCGGCGCCGCGCGCGCCGAGGTGCAGCAGTCGCCGAGCTACGAGGTGCCGTTGCACCTGCGCAACGCGCCGACGCGCCTGATGAAGGAAATGGGCTTCGGCGGCGAGTACCGCTACGCCCACGACGAGGAAGACGCCTACGCGGCCGGCGAGAATTACTTTCCGCCCGAGCTCGCCACGCGGCGCTACTATCACCCGGTGCCGCGCGGCCTGGAGAAGCAGATCGCCGACAAGCTCGACAGCCAGCGCGCGCGCGATGCGCAGAGCCCGCGCCAGCGCTATCCGGGCGCGAGCCGTCCGCGCAAGGGCTGAGGGGGAGCGATGACCGACCTGCTGCGCAACATGCTCTTCATCGCGCTGGGCGGCGCGCTGGGCGCGCTGGCGCGCTTCGGTGCCGCGAACCTGGTTCACCTGCTGTGGCCCTCGCGCTTTCCGTTCGCGACGCTGGCGATCAACGTCAGTGGCTCGCTGGCGATAGGCGTGCTGTACGTGCTGATCGCCGAACGCGCCGTGATGCATGCGGACTGGCGCAGCATCGCGATGGTGGGCTTTCTCGGCGCGTACACCACCTTTTCCACCTTCTCGCTGGAGTCGGTGACGCTGATCGAGAACGGTTTCGTGGTGCAGGCGCTCGGCTATATGCTGGGCAGCGTGTGCTTGTGTGTGGGCGGGGCGTGGGCGGGTATCGTGCTCGCGCGCCTGCTGTGGACCCCTTGAGGATTGCGGAATGATCGATGCAAAGACCTTGCGCCAGGATGCCGAGGACGTCGCGCGGGCGCTCGCGCGCAAGCGCTTCACGCTGGATATCGCGCAGTACCGCGCGCTTGAGGAGCGGCGCAAGGGTTGCGACGTGGAGTCCCAGGGCCTGCAGGCGGCGCGCAACCAGGCGTCCAGGCGCATCGGCGAGCTGGTGCGCGAGGGCGTGCCGGTCGACGAGGCCAAGGCGCGCGCCGGGCAGGAGATGGCGGAGATCAACAGCGCGCTGGAGCGCGTGCGCGAGGAGGGCGAGGTCATCCACGCCGAGCTCGATGCCTTCCTCGCGGCGATCCCGAACCTGCCCGATGCCGACGTGCCCGAGGGTGCGTCCGAGGAGCACAACGTCGAGGTCCTGCGCTGGGGCACGCCGCGCGTCTTCGATTTCCCGGTGCGCGACCACGTCGATCTCGGCGCGCGCGGGGCGGCGATGGATTTCGATGCCGGCGCGCGGCTGACCGGTTCGCGCTTCGTGGTGCTGCGCGGCGAGATCGCTCGGCTGCACCGCGCGCTGATCCAGTTCATGCTGGACCTGCACACCGCCGAGCACGGCTACGAGGAGCTGAACGTGCCCTACATGGTCAACGCCGATGCGCTCTTCGGCACCGGCCAGCTGCCGAAGTTCGCCGAGGACCTGTTCCGCCTCGGCATCGACGAGGGCTACTACCTGATCCCGACGGGCGAGGTGCCGGTAACCAACCTCGCGCGCGATGCCATCGTCGAGGACGCCGCCGCGCTGCCGCGGCGCATGGTCTGTCACACGCCGTGTTTTCGCAGCGAGGCGGGCAGCTACGGCAAGGACCAGCGCGGCATGATCCGCCAGCACCAGTTCGAGAAGGTCGAGCTGGTGCAGCTGGTGCGCCCCGATCAATCCGCCGCCGCGCTGGAGGAGCTCACCGGGCACGCCGAGGCGGTGCTGCG